>NZ_NFIB01000077.1:0-523 GCF_002159385.1 Flavonifractor sp. An52 | reverse complement strand
CCGGAAGTCAGCTGCAAACTCATTGGCTGTTTGCCGGAGGCAAGGCCGCCCTTTCAGCAGTGAGGGCTTTCGCATTGGTCTGCCCCGGAATGATTCTGATACGCGAGGTTGCGGATGCTTCGGTTATCATGGGTATCTCAAAGCCTGCTGGCCTGAAATCTCCATGTGGGGAGGTGAAAATTGTGAACCCACTATTCGTTGGCATTGATGTGAGCAGCAGAAACAATGTGGCCTACCTGATGAAACCCGACGGCAGCAAGCACTCCAGCTTTTCCATACAGAACAACCTGGGTGGTGCTAAACTGTTATCAGAGAAGATCGTGTCGGCACTGCGTTCCATGCAGCTCAGCGATGTGGTGATCGGCCTGGAGGCCACCTCCATCTACGGAGACAGCTTGGTTTACGCTCTCCGGGAGGATGGCAGCCTGGGCCGGTTCCAGCGGAAGATCCATGTCCTGAATCCAAAGCAGGTCAAAAAGTTCAAGGAAGCCTATCCCGACCTGCCCAAGAATGACTTTGTGGA
>NZ_NFIB01000076.1:0-552 GCF_002159385.1 Flavonifractor sp. An52 | reverse complement strand
TGAAGTGACCCCGAAAAGTTAGACAATATTTTCTTGAAGAAATTGTTCAAGCAGCCGAAAGGGCTTGTTGTCTGTGAATAGCAGGCGGCAAGCCCTTTAGCTTTGCCTTAATGCGTCGGTTATTGTAGTAATCCAGATAGTCAATGAGTTCTTGTTTGAAGTGTTGCAAGGACTGGAACTTCTGCAGATAAAGCAATTCACTCTTGAGTAGACCGAAAAAATTCTCAGCTACTGCGTTATCCAAGCAGTTCCCTTTGCGGCTCATACTCTGCCGGATGCCTTTTGCTTTGAGCATTCTCTGGTATAGCTTGTGCTGGTATTGCCAGCCTTGGTCAGAGTGAAGAATCAGCCCGGTTCCATCCGGTATCGTTGCAAATGCTTTGGTGAGCATCGTTGTTACCATGCTCAAAACTGGCCGGTCAGAGATGGTATAGCTGACCAAATACCCGTTGTGCAGATCCAGGATTGGAGAAAGGTAGAGTTTCTGACCAAACAAGCTGAACTCCGTTACATCGGTGACCCACTTCTGATTTGGCCTTTCTGCATAAAAGT
>NZ_NFIB01000075.1:0-572 GCF_002159385.1 Flavonifractor sp. An52 | reverse complement strand
AACAAGCGCACCTACGTCCCCTTCGCCGAGAAGAAGTACGACGTGATGGTGTTTGGTATGCCCCAGAACTTCCACTACGGCAACGGCATGGGCACCAACCCCATCCAGATGATGCAGGCTCTCTCCGCCCAGGTTATCCGCCACAAGCGGGTCATGAAGGACAACTGCGTCATCATCTGCTCCTCCATCTGCAACGGCTACTTCCACGACGAGCGCTGGCCCTACCTGCGGGAGCTGTATGAGATGTTCCAGCACGACTACATGAACATCCTGCCCGACATGGACCGCTACGGCGAGTACTTTGCCACCAATCAGGAGTATATCCGCAAGTACCGCTTCTGCAACGCCTTCCACCCCTTCCACGGCTTCTCCATGATGAGCTGCGGCCACATCGCCGAGATGAACACCTCCGCCATTTACATCGTGGGCGCTCAGGAGCCCGGCATTGCCCGCGGCATGGGCCTCAAGACCCGGGCCACCTTCGAGGAGGCTCTGGAGGACGCCAAGAAGAAGTTCGTGGGCGAGAACCCCAACATCCTGGCTCTGCCCCAGACCTTCAAGCTGGGCGCCGT
>NZ_NFIB01000074.1:0-616 GCF_002159385.1 Flavonifractor sp. An52 | reverse complement strand
CTTCTTGTTCTCGCGACCCGTAAACGGGTCAACAAACTCTTTCAGCCCTATCTGGTCTGCGATTTGATCTGATGCCAGTTGGTTTCGGATATACTCTGCTATCTGCTTTTTATTCCGCCCCACTGTATCCACATAATATCCTCTGGCCCAAAAGTGCCGATTTCCATACTTATATTTCAGATTTGCATGCCGATCAAATATCATCAGACTACTTTTTCCTTTCAAGTACCCCATAATCTGTGATACACTGTACTTGGGTGGGATACTTATCAGCATGTGTATATGGTCTGGGCACGCTCTGGCTTCTATGATTTCTACACCTTTTTGCTGACACAGTTTTCTCAATATCACTCCTATATCCTGTTTTATCTGTCCATATATCTCCATCCTTCGATATTTGGGAGCAAATACGATGTGATATTGACATCTCCAACTTGTATGCTCTAAACTACTTATGTCTTTGTCTTTCACGATGAAGACCTCCCTGTTATCGTAGTTGTGTGGTCGGCAAACCACTTCTACCTTATCAGGGAGTTTTTTCTTTTTCTACTCTTCTCCTCGCTTTAAGCTATTTTTTACCCCCGGCTTAGCCGGGGGTTGTCTTTGGTACCACCAA
>NZ_NFIB01000073.1:0-697 GCF_002159385.1 Flavonifractor sp. An52 | reverse complement strand
TCCTTTGTAAGAGCGATATTTCTTGACTCTAACACGGCAAACCAGTTCCAGTTCCTTCATGAGTCGCTGTACCGTCTTGTGGTTCAGATGTATCCCTTTATTGTGTAGTGCTGTGGTAATGCGCCGGTATCCATACCGCCCTTTGTTTTCGTGGTAGACAGAAGAAATTTCTTCTTTTGCTTCTGCATATTTATCTGCCCGTTGCGTCCGCTTCAGATGGTAGTAGAAGGTGGCTCGAGGCAGCTGAGCGATTTCAAGCAGAATGGATAAAGGATATTTCGGCCTTAGGTTTTGAACTACCTGCGTTTTCTGTGCCGGCGTCGCTCTTCTTCCAAAACCAAGGCTTGCAAATTTTTTAGGTAATCTACCTCTGCTCGCAGCCGCTGGTTCTCCGCAATGAGATCTTCCTCAACCTTCTTAGACAACTTTGCTGACTGCTCTGTACATTTCCGCCCTCGCCGTTCTACTGCCAAACCTTCCGGCCCTTCCTCGAGATAGATTCGCTCCCAGCGTTCAATGATCCCATGGTCATTGATTTTAAATCTTCGCATTGCTTCTCGAACGCTGAAGTGTTCCGCTCTCATCGTCTCTACTACCATTTGCTTGAATTCCGGTGTGTAGCGCTTGTTTGCTTTCCCTTTTGGCATAATAAAACACCCCACTTGTTATCCAGTATATCATACTGTCTAACAAATGG
>NZ_NFIB01000072.1:0-907 GCF_002159385.1 Flavonifractor sp. An52 | reverse complement strand
AGTCCAATGGTATGAAGTCAAGTAGGTGATGCAAGAAAATTTCAAATGGGAATGAGTAAAAAGGACCATGTAGGCAGGAAAAAGACAACGCCAATCCAAGCCCTGTCCCTGAGTTTTTTGAAACAGGGCCTATGCGCCAGAGCGGCAAGCGGTACGCTCAGCCCTCCGGCAGGATATACAGGCGGTTGTCCTTCAGCAGCCGAAAGATCAACCGAACCAGTTTTCTGGCAGTGAGAGCGAGTGCGCGTTTATGCTGATACTTGTTGACCTCTTGATACTTGAGGTCATAGTAGCGCCGGAACTCGGAATCGCATCTTCTCACAGAGTTGGCGGCTTCCAGCAGGTAGTAGCGGAGATAGCGGTTGCCGGACTTGATCATCCGGGAGTGTTCAGCCTCAAATTCACCGGACTGGTGCTGTGTCCAGACAAGGCCGGCGAACTTGGCAACCGAGGCTTGAGAGCTGAAACGGTGAATGTCGCCGATCTCGGCGATGATCCCGGCGGAGTAGACCTTGCCAATCCCGGGGATAGAGGTCAGGGTGTTGGGAATGATTTCAAACTGCTGTTCAATGGCCTTGTCCAACACCTTGACCTGCTTTTCCAGAGCCCGCATGGAGGCAATAGAGACTGCCATCGCCTGATTTACAGAATTGTTCACAGTAACAGGCAGGCGGTAAGAGTCTCTGGCGGCAGTTTGAATAACCTTGGCTTTGGCAGCCGGGTCAGCGAAGTTTCTGCCCTTCTCATCCAGAAAGGCAGTCAGTTCGTCCAGGTCGGCGTTTGCCAGGTCATCCACAGTTTCAAACCGCTCCATGAGCGCGATAGTGGTGGCGCTGGTGTTCTGGATGTCCTTGTCCTGGGCTATGCCGGAGCATTTGAGGAATAAGTAGTTAGCGAATCTCTGTTT
>NZ_NFIB01000071.1:0-983 GCF_002159385.1 Flavonifractor sp. An52 | reverse complement strand
TGTGGTCGGCAAACCACTTCTACCTTATCAGGGAGTTTTTTCTTTTTCTACTCTTCTCCTCGCTTTAAGCTATTTTTTACCCCCGGCTTAGCCGGGGGTTGTCTTTGGTACCACCAACAACAACGGGCCCGCCGCAAATGCGGCAGGCCCGTTTCATGTGGTTTTTAGTTTCACAGATCGTAACGGTATACCTTTTCCGTGGCGCCTTCACCCACCGGGATACGGTCCACGAACTTCCAGCCGATCTTCTCGTAGTAGTTCTCCAACTTGGTAATAAGATAAAGGCAGGGGTAACGTTTGAGCGCTCTAACAGCCTCAATGCTGGCCGCCTGGAGCCGCTGTCCGATGTGGAGATTGCGGTACTCATCCTTCACATACAGAGTCGCCATCCAGGGCGACAGGTCCTGTCTGGTTTTGGCGTCATTGAGCCACAGGGACACCACACCCACCGGCTTGTCTCCCATGACTGCCACCAACATCTGGGGCACCGTGTCCCGCTGGGAAGCATACTTTGTGCGATAAACGATCTCATCCAGAGAATACCCGTCGGCCTTGGCCCACTCCAGCCACAGCCATTGGGAAACCTCCTCCATATACTCCGGTACATCGGCCAGATTCAGGATCTTGATCTCTTCCTGCATGACAGTCCTCCTATTTGCACTTTGCCTGTTGGAACGCCTTCATTATAGGGGCTTTTCCTGTCTGCGTCAAGGGCAGGCGGGTACAGGAGAACTTCATCAGCACGGAAAAGCGCCGGACACTTGCGTGCCCGGCGCTTCGTTTCTCTGATGCAATTTGTGATCGTCCCACTCCAACCTGGTCGTTTGTCCAACCATTTTGACCACAAGCTGCTCGACAATTCTTTTTGGAGTGATACACTAAAACCGCACACCCAAGGTGATATAATAAAACACAGAAAGGGTGTAGCAGATGGGACAGAAATACGACGCGGAATATAAAGCCGATGTGCTGAAGCTGGCCGA
>NZ_NFIB01000070.1:0-1020 GCF_002159385.1 Flavonifractor sp. An52 | reverse complement strand
CCGGAAGTCAGCTGCAAACTCATTGGCTGTTTGCCGGAGGCAAGGCCGCCCTTTCAGCAGTGAGGGCTTTCGCATTGGTCTGCCCCGGAATGATTCTGATACGCGAGGTTGCGGATGCTCCGGTTATCATGGGTATCTCAAAGCCTGCTGACCTGAAATCTCCATGTGGGGAGGTGAAAATTGTGAATCCATTATTCGTTGGCATTGATGTGAGCAGCAAAAACAATGTGGCTTACCTGATGAAACCAGACGGCAGTAAGCATTCCAGTTTTTCTGTGCAGAACAACCTTGGCGGTGCTAAAATATTGTCAGAAAGAATCGTGTCGGCGCTTGGCTCCATGCAACTCAGTGATGTGGTGATCGGTCTGGAAGCTACCTCTATCTATGGGGACAGCCTTGTCTATGCTCTCCGGGAGGATGGCAGCCTGGGCCGGTTCCAGCGGAAGATCCATGTCCTGAATCCAAAGCAGGTCAAAAAGTTCAAGGAAGCCTATCCCGACCTGCCCAAGAATGACTTTGTGGACGCCTTTGTGATTGCCGACCATCTCCGTTTCGGCAGGATCGCCAAGGAGGTCTATATGGACGACTACCGCTACCAGGCGCTCAGGACCCTTACCAGGGCCAGGTTTGACGTGATCCAAAACCTGACCCGGGAGAAACAGAGATTCGCTAACTACTTATTCCTCAAATGCTCCGGCATAGCCCAGGACAAGGACATCCAGAACACCAGCGCCACCACTATCGCGCTCATGGAGCGGTTTGAAACTGTGGATGATCTGGCAAACGCCGACCTGGACGAACTGACTGCCTTTCTGGATGAGAAGGGCAGAAACTTCGCTGACCCGGCTGCCAAAGCCAAGGTTATTCGAACTGCCGCCAGAGACTCTTACCGCCTGCCTGTTACTGTGAACAATTCTGTAAATCAGGCGATGGCAGTCTCTATTGCCTCTATGCGGGCTCTGGAAAAGCAGGTCAAGGTGTTGGACAAGGCCATTGAACAGCAGTTTGAAATCATTCCCA
>NZ_NFIB01000007.1:0-105782 GCF_002159385.1 Flavonifractor sp. An52 | reverse complement strand
GCCCAAATTGATTTTACTTGCTCGGGGCAAATGAATTGCCCCTGCGCCAAGGTTTTGGGCAAGCCCAAAACGCTTGTACGGCGCAAAGCGCCGCCCCATCCATGATGGGGCCCAGGAGGGAGCCGGGCGATACAAAAAACGGGGCCGCTGCCATTGGCAGCGGCCCCGTTGTGCTTGTCAAAACTTACTTCAGGTTGAAGAAAGCATCCTTGCCCAGGTACTGAGCCACATCGCCCAGCTCCTCCTCGATGCGGAGCAGCTGGTTGTACTTGGCCACACGGTCGGTGCGGCTGGGAGCGCCGGTCTTGATCTGGCCAGCGTTCAGAGCCACAGCGATGTCGGCAATGGTGGCGTCCTCGGTCTCGCCGGAACGGTGAGACACGATGGCGGTGTAGCCGGCGCGGTTGGCCATCTGGATGGCGTCCAGGGTCTCGGTCAGGGTGCCGATCTGGTTGACCTTGATCAGGATGGAGTTGGCAACCTTCTTCTCAATGCCGGTAGCCAGACGGGTGACGTTGGTGACGAACAGGTCGTCGCCCACCAGCTGCACCTTGTCGCCGATGGCCTTGGTCAGCATAGCCCAGCCTTCCCAGTCGGTCTCGGCCATGCCGTCCTCCAGGGAGATGATGGGGTAGGTCTCCACAAACTTCTTCCACATATTGACCAGCTGCTGCTGAGTCATCTTCTTGCCGGACTTGGGCTGGATATAGCACTTCTCTTCCTCGTTCCACCACTCGGAAGAAGCGGCGTCGATGGCGATCATGAAGTCCTCGCCGGGCTTGAAGCCGGCCTCCTCGATGGCCTTCACGATGACCTTCAGAGCGTCCTCGTCCTTCTTCAGGTTGGGAGCGTAGCCGCCCTCGTCGCCCACACCGGCGGCGGGAGTGCCGTTCTCCTTCAGGGTGGTCTTCAGCTTGTGGAAGACCTCGGCGCACATCCGCAGAGCCTCACGGAAGCAGCAGGCGCCCACGGGCATGATCATGAACTCCTGGATCTCCACGTTGTTGGTGGCGTGAGCGCCGCCGTTGAGGATGTTCATCATGGGCACGGGCAGAGTCTTGGCGTTGACGCCGCCAATGTAGTTGTACAGGGAGGTGCCCAGGCTCTCGGCAGCGGCCTTGGCGCAGGCCAGGGAAGCGCCCAGGATGGCGTTGGCGCCCAGCTTGGTCTTGTTGGGGGTGCCGTCCAGAGCGATGAGGGCCTTATCGATAGCGGTCTGGTCCAGCACGTTCATGCCCACCAGGCACTCGGCGATCTCGGTGTTCACGTTCTTCACGGCGGTCAGCACGCCCTTGCCCAGGTAACGGCTCTTGTCGCCGTCGCGGAGCTCACAGGCCTCATAGATGCCGGTGGAAGCGCCGGAGGGCACAGCAGCGCGGCCCACAGTGCCGTCTTCCAGATAAACCTCAACCTCAACGGTGGGGTTGCCGCGGCTGTCCAGGATCTCACGGCCCAGAACGTCAACGATCTCGATGATCTGCTTCATGGTAAAAAACTCCTTTCGTATTGGCGGCGGGGGATAACCCCCGCCATACAGGGGTATCGGATTGTGGGGGGCGGGCCTTCGGCCCGCCGGGTCAATATTTGGTACGGCGGAACTTCCGCCGGATACCGCTTAGTTGAGGATCAGGGTCTCTCCGTCCATTTCTGCGGGCTTCTCCAGGCACCCCACGCGGCAGGCCACGCGGGGACCCCGAATCTTTTTATCTGCTCGGGGCAACCACCCGCAAGGGGTGCGCCACATCCGTAAGGCGTCAAAGACGCCAACGGCTGTGCAGTAAATTGCCCCGGCATCAAGGTTTTGACCTTCGGCCAAAACGCTTGGACGGCGTAAGCGCCGCCCGCCTGCAGCGGGGATAGACCTTGAAAAGCCCTTAATTCAGGATCAAGGTTTCGCCATCCATCTCTGCGGGCTTTTCAAGGCCCATCAGATCCAGCATGGTGGGGGCGATGTCGGCCAGGCGGCCGTCCCGCAGCTTCACGTCGGCGCCCACGATGTAGAAGGGCACCAGGTTGGTGGTGTGGGCGGTGTAGGGAGTAACCCCGTCGTCGTCCAGCATCCGGTCGGCGTTGCCGTGGTCGGCGGTGATGAGGGTCACGCCGCCCATCTTGGTGGTGGCCTCCACCACCTTGCCCACGCCCTCGTCCACGGCCTCCACGGCCTTCACAGCGGCGTCAAACACGCCGGTGTGACCCACCATGTCGCAGTTGGCGAAGTTGAGGATGATGACGTCGTACTTGCCGCTCTCGATGCGCTTGACGGCCTCCTCTGTGACCTCGGGGGCGCTCATCTCGGGCTGCAGGTCATAGGTGGGCACCTTGGGAGAGGGGATCAGGCAGCGGTCCTCGCCGGGGAAGACCTGCTCGGCGCCGCCGTTGAAGAAGAAGGTCACATGGGCATACTTCTCGGTCTCGGCAATGCGCAGCTGGGTGTAGCCCTGGCGGGCAATATACTCGCCAAAGATGTTCTCCAGCTCCCGGTGGGGGAAGGCAATGAGCACATTGGGCATGGTAGCGTCATACTCGGTGGTGCAGACGTAAGTCACGGGGAAGTAACCCTTCTTCCGCTCCACGTCGGTGAAGGCGGGGTCCACAAAGCAGCGGGTGATCTCCCGGGCCCGGTCGGGGCGGAAGTTCATGAAGATGATGGAGTCGCCCTCCTTCACCTTGCCCTCCTTGGTGCACACGATGGGCTCCACGAACTCGTCGGTGACTCCGGCGTCATAGGACTTCTGCACACCGTCCACAGGATCGGCGTTCTCAGTGCCCACACCCAGCACGATGGCGTCATAGGCCCGCTGCAGGCGGTCCCAGCGCTTATCGCGGTCCATGGCGTAGAAGCGGCCCATAACGGTGGCCACCTGGCCCACGCCCAGCTCCTTGCACTTGTTCACCAGCTGCTCCACGTACTCCTTGCCGGAGGCGGGGGGCACGTCACGGCCATCCAGGAAGCAGTGGACGAACACCTTGTGCAGGCCGCGCTTCTTGGCCATCTCCAGCAGGGCGAAGATGTGGGTGATGTGGCTGTGGACGCCGCCGTCGGACAGCAGGCCGAACACGTGCAGCGCACCGTCCCGCTCCTTGCAGTCGTCCATAGCCTCGATATAGGCCTCATTCTCAAAGAAGGTGCCGTCCTGAATGGACTTGGTGATCCGGGGCAGGTCCTGGAACACCACCCGGCCTGCGCCGATGTTGGTGTGACCCACCTCGGAGTTACCCATCTGTCCCTCAGGCAGGCCCACATCCATGCCGGAAGCCGCCAGCTTGCAGCCGGGGTTCTCGGCAAAGATCTTGTCCAGATTGGGGGTGTGGGCGGCGGCGATGGCGTTGCCGGTCTTGTCGCCCCGCAGGCCGAAGCCGTCCATGATAATGAGGGTAGTCGGTGTTTTACTCATAGTTTACCTCTGTTCTCTGCACAAAAGCGGGGGCTTATTCCTGATTGGCAGCATTGATGATCTGCACGAAGTCGGGGGCCTTCAGGGAAGCGCCGCCGATGAGGCCGCCGTCCACGTCGGGCTGAGCCAGCAGCTCCTGGGCGTTCTTGGCATTCATGGAGCCGCCGTACTGGATGGTGACGGAGCGGGCCACGCGGGCGCCGTACAGCTTGCGGATGACGGCACGGATGGCCTCGCACACCTCGTTGGCCTGCTCGGCAGTGGCTGTCTTGCCGGTGCCGATGGCCCAGATGGGCTCATAGGCGATGACCACATGACGCATCTTGTCGGCGGGCACACCGGCCAGAGCGGCCTTCACCTGATAGGAGATCAGGTCCATGGTGACACCCAGCTCACGCTGCTCCAGGCTCTCGCCCACGCACACGATGGGGTACAGGCCAGCCTCCAGGGCGGCGTGGACCTTCTTGTTGACGGTGAAGTCGGTCTCATTGTAGTACTGACGGCGCTCGGAGTGGCCGATGATGACGTACTTCACGCCGATCTCCTTGAGCATCTCAGGAGAAACCTCGCCGGTGAAGGCGCCGTGGGACTCATAGTGGCAGGTCTCGGCGCCGATGGCCACGCGGCTCTCCTTGAAGAGGCGCACAGCGGCCTGGAGGTTCACAGAGGGCACGCACAGCACAACCTCGCACCACTTGGGCTTGCCGATGAGGGGCTTGAGCTCCTCAGCAAAGGCGCGGGTCTCGGAGAGGGTCTTGTTCATCTTCCAGTTGCCGGCAATGATGGTCTTGCGATATCTTCTGTTCATGGGTAAATGGGCCCCTTTCTTCAAATCTTCTCTCTTAGGTTTAGACCCGGTTGGGCCTGATGTCACGCTGTAGCAGCGCTTATCTATTTAGGCGTCCAGCAGGCAAGCCACGCCGGGCAGCTCCTTGCCCTCCATAAACTCCAGGGAAGCGCCGCCGCCGGTGGAGATGTGGGTCATCTTATCGGCATAGCCCAGCTGCTGCACAGCGGCAGCGGAGTCGCCGCCGCCAATGATGGTGATGGCGTTGCTGTTGCTCAGGGCCTCGGCCACAGCCTGGGTGCCCTTGGCAAAGGCGGGGAACTCAAACACGCCCATGGGGCCGTTCCAGATCACAGTGCCCGCATCCTTCACAGCGTCAGCGTAGGCGGCAATGGCCTTGGGGCCGATGTCCATGCCCATGCAGTCGTCGGGGATGTTCATGCTGTCCACCAGGATGGGCTCGGCGTCGGCAGAGAACTCCTTGGCGCAGATGGTATCCTCGGGCAGGAGCAGCTTGACGCCCTTCTCCTTGGCCTTCTTCATCATGTCGTTGCAGTAGTCCAGCCAGTCCTCTTCCAGCAGGGACTTGCCGATGGAGCCGCCCTGAGCCTTGAGGAAGGTATAGGTCATGCCGCCGCCGATGATGATGGTGTCGGCGATCTCCAGCAGGTTGTTGATGACGCCGATCTTGGAGGACACCTTGGAGCCGCCCAGAATAGCCACCAGGGGACGCTTGGGATTGGCCAGAGCGCCGCCGATGATCTCCAGCTCCTTCTGGATCAGGAAGCCGGACACAGCGGGCAGGTAGGCAGCCACACCGGCGGTGGAAGCGTGGGCGCGGTGAACGGCGCCGAAGGCGTCGGACACATACACCTCAGCCATATCAGCCATGGCCTTGGCCAGGGCGGGATCGTTCTTGGTCTCACCCTTCTCAAAGCGGGTGTTCTCCAGCAGCAGGACCTGGCCGGGCTGGAGGGCGGCGGCCTTGGCCTGGGCGTCGGGGCCCACCACGTCGGAGGCCATGATGACCTCGCGGCCCAGCAGCTCGCTCAGGCGCTTGGCAACAGGAGCCAGAGACAGCTTGGCCAGGGACTTCTTCCACTCCTCCTCAGTGATGGAGGCAGGGTCCTTGCCCTTCTCGGCCTGCTTCTTCACATAGGAGTCAAAGGTGGCCACAGGCTTGCCCAGGTGGGAGCAGGCAATCACAGCAGCATTCTGATCCAGCAGGTACTGGATGGTGGGCAGGGCCGCACGGATACGCTTGTCGTCGGTGATGACGCCGCTGCCGTCCTTGGCCATGGGCACGTTGAAGTCGCAGCGCAGCAGCACCTTCTTGCCGGCTACGTCGATGTCTTTTACGGTCTTCTTGTTGTAGTTCATACTATACTAGCTCCTTTCATCTCGCCTTCCCCGGTCAATCCGGGAAAATCCAGTTGTCGCAGGGCTTCGTACGCTAGGATCGCCGCTGAGTTGGAAAGATTGAGGCACCGGGCCTCCGCCCGGATTGGGATACGAATACAGCGCTGGCGGTATTTCTCCCGGAAGGCCTCCGGCAGCCCGGCGGTCTCCTTGCCGAAGATGAGATAGCACCCATCCCGGAACGTGGCCTCTGTATAGGGCCTCGGGGCTTTGGAGGTGGCCAGCCAGATATCCTCTGCGCCGGTTTTCTGAAAGAAGTCCTCCAGATTTTCATACACCCGCAGATCCACCAGATGCCAGTAGTCTAAGCCGGCCCTTTTTACGGCTTTATCACTGATATCAAAGCCTAACGGCTTAATCAGGTGGAGTCGTATGCCTGTAACCGCGCAGGTACGGGCAATGTTGCCGGTGTTTTGTGGTATTTCCGGTTCGAAGAGCACGATATTCAGCATTTTATTCCCTCTTTACGCCTCTATCACTGTTCAGCGCAGGCTATTGTACTCCAAAATTCCGTGGATTTCAACCGTAAAAGCATGAAAAAGTGGTAAAACGTATAGTTTTCTTTGCGCAAACCATCACTTCTTTCCTTTACTGCATTGCGAAACTGTGGTATGATGCTCTCAGACGCAAGATCAGGCAAGGAGGATGAACGCTTTGCAGCGCAAGAAACAGGTACGTCGATTGGTGGTCAAGGTGGGTACTTCCACCCTCACCCGGGACACCGGGAGCCTCAATCTTCAAAATATGGAACGACTGGCCCGGGTGCTCTCCGATCTGGAGGGGATGGGCTATCAGGTGGTGCTGGTCTCCTCCGGCGCCATCGGCATCGGCACCAAGAAGCTGCGGCTGGATGCCCGCCCCACCGAGCTGCGGATGAAGCAGGCCACCGCCGCCGTGGGCCAGTGCATAATGATGCACATCTACGACAAGCTTTTCGCAGAGTATAACCGCACCGTGGCTCAGATCCTGCTCACCGGCGAGGATGTAGACGCCCCCGTCCGGTCGGAGCACCTGCACAACACCTTTGAGGCCCTGCTGGAGCTGGGGGTCATCCCGGTGGTCAACGAGAACGACTCGGTGTCCTCAGCGGAGATCGAGACCGGCCAGTGCAAGGTGCTGGGCGACAACGACACCCTGTCCGCCATTGTGGCCCGGCTGTGCGGGGCCGACCTGCTGGTGCTGCTCAGCGACATCGACGGACTGTACGACGCCGACCCCCGCACCCATCCGGAAGCCCAGCTGATCCACCATGTGGAGGCTGTCACCCCGGAGCTGCGGGCCATGGCCGGCGGCGCCGGCACCTGGCGGGGCACCGGCGGCATGGCCACCAAGCTCAACGCCGCCCAGATCGCTCTGGACGCCGGTATCGAGATGGTCATTGCCAATGGCAGCAACATCGAGTCTCTTTATGATATTGTAAACGGCGCCGACATCGGCACCCGCTTCGCCGCCCTCTGAATTCCCTCGCCCAACCTTATACATAAAAGGAGTGACAAGTTATGACGCAGCTGGAAATGCAGGGTCTGGCCGCCAAAAATGCCAGCCGGGTGCTCTCCATTGCGGGCACCGCCAAGAAGAACGCCGCCCTGGAGGCCATCGCCTCCGCTCTGGAGGCCCGCCAGGAGGAGATTCTGGCCGCCAACCAGGAAGATATGACCGCCGCCAAAGCCGCCGGAATGCGCCCCTCCCTCCAGGACCGGCTGGCGCTGGACGGCTCCCGCATCGCAGGTATCGTGGACGGTGTGCGGCAGGTGGCCGCCCTCCCCGACCCCATCGGTGAGACCACCAAGATGTCTACCCGGCCCAACGGCCTGGTCATCGGCAAGCGCCGGGTGCCTCTGGGCGTCATCGGCATCATCTATGAGGCCCGGCCCAACGTCACTGTGGACGCCGCCGCTCTCTGCCTCAAGTCGGGCAACGCCGTCATCCTCCGGGGCGGCAAAGAGGCTTTCCACTCCAACCAGGCCTTTGTCTCCATCATGCGGGACGCCCTGGAGTCCGCCGGCCTGCCCCGTGACTGCGTGGCCCTGGTCACCGACACCACCCGCCAGAGCGCCACCGAGCTGATGAACCTGACGGAATATCTGGACGTGCTCATCCCCCGTGGCGGCGCAGGTCTGATTAAAAATGTAGTAGAGAACGCCAAGGTGCCGGTGATCCAGACCGGCGTGGGGGTGTGCCATGTATACGTCCACGGGGAGGCCGACCTGGATATGGCCGCCCGCATCATCCACAACGCCAAGACCTCCCGGCCTTCGGTGTGCAACGCCGCTGAGTGCCTGCTGGTGGACCGGGCGGTGGCCCGGGACTTCCTGCCCATGGCCTGGCAGCTGCTCCAGACCAAGAACGTGGAGCTGCGGGGCTGCCCCGAGACTCGGGCCATCCTGGGCGACTTCGTGGTCCCCGCCACCGAGGAGGATTGGGATACCGAGTTTGGCGACTATATCCTGGCTGTCAAGGTGGTGGGCGGCTTTGACGAGGCGGTGGAGTTCATCCACGCCCACGGCACCGGCCACTCCGAGGCCATCGTCACCAACAACTACTTTGCCGCCCAGCAGTTCCTGGACCAGGTGGACGCGGCGGCGGTGTACGTCAATGCCTCCACCCGCTTCACCGACGGCAACGAGTTCGGCCTGGGCGCCGAGATCGGCATCTCTACTCAGAAGATGCACGCCCGGGGCCCCATGGGCCTGGAGGAACTGACCTCCAGCAAGTTCGTGATCTACGGTACCGGCCAGATCCGCTGAGCATAGAATGGAGCGGCCCCATACGGAATTCTTGTTACATACGGCGGGCAGCAATGCCCGCCGTATGAATTTGTAGGGGGTGCTTCCATGCTGGAACGCCAGATCAAGCCGGAGGGCGGCGTGGTATACTGCGATTTGGGCAAGCTGTGCCCGGAGGCCAGTCAGATCATCGACTGTACCCTGACCCTGACCCAGGTGCTGCCGGAGCGGCGGGTGGCCCTGGCAGCCGAGCTGATGGACGGGGATACCTGTCTGGGGGCCCGGCTGTTCACCATCCCACCCCATCATGAACCGGCCGCCGCCGATCTCAGGCTCACCGGCCTGCGCTTCTACCTGCCCGAAGGGACCGACCGGCCCCTCACTCTGCGGGCCGATGCCCACTATATGGACCGGAACGAGCGCTGTTTGCTTTAAAACATACAGGGGCCGCTGCCAATGGCAGCGGCCCCTGTGCTTTTTATTGTTCGTCCATGACCTGGAAGATGTAAAATTTCAGATAGAGGGACTGATCCGCCCCCCACAGCACCGGGTGGTCGGCAGCCTGGGTACGGTACTCCACCTGCCGCAGGCGGCGGTGAGCGTCCCGGGCGGCCTCCCCGATGGTCTTGGCCAGCAGCTCGGGGGTCATGAAGTGGGAGCAGGAACAGGTGGCCAGATAGCCTCCGTTTTTCACCAGCTTGATGCCCCTCAGGTTAATCTCCCGGTAGCCGGTCACCGCCTTCTTGACGGAGGCCCGGGACTTGGTAAAGGCAGGCGGGTCTAAGATCACCAAGTCAAATTTTTCGCCCTTTCTTTCGAGCTCAGGCAGCAATTCAAACACATCATGGCACTCAAATCGCACCCGGTCGCTCATACCGTTGAGCTCGGCGTTGCGGGTAGCCTGATCCACGCCCAGCTGAGAGGCGTCCACACCCAGTACCTCTCTGGCGCCGCCCTTGGCGGCGTTGAGGGCAAAGGCGCCCGTGTGGGTAAAGCAGTCCAGCACCCGGCCGCCCCTGGCCAGAGGCTGGATAGCCAGCCGGTTGTACTTCTGGTCCAGGAAGAAGCCGGTTTTCTGGCCCTCGGCCACATCCACCTGGTACCGGACCCCGTTTTCCACAATTTCCACCATCGGGTCGAAGGGCTCGGACAGGAAGCCCTTCACCCGCTCCATGCCCTCCTTCAGGCGCACCTTGGCGTCGCTGCGCTCGTAGATACCCCGGATGGCAATGCCGTCCTCGGCCAAAATATCCACCAGCAGCTTCAAAATGGTGGATTTCATCCGGTCAATGCCCAGGGCCAGGGATTCCACCACCAGTACGTCGGAGAACTTATCCACCACCAGGCCGGGCAGGAAGTCGGCCTCACCGAAAATGATGCGGCAGGAGGAGGTGTCCACCGTGTCTTTGCGGTACTGCCAGGCAGCGCGCACCCGCATCTCCAGAAAAGCCTCGTCAATAACGGTGTCCGCTTTCCGGGACAGCGCTCGCACCGTGATGGTGGAGGCCCGGTTGAGGAAGCCCACCCCCAGGGGGTAGCCGTTGTAATCCTCGATGTGGATCACATCGCCGTCGGCGGGCTGCCCCACGATTTCACCGATCTCATTGTCATAGATCCAGGGGCCGCCGGCCTTGAAGGAGCGGCCCTCTCCCCGCTTCAGGCGGATAGCAGGCATATCAGCCATACACAAAATCCTCTCTATATCAAAATGGGGCGGGGCAGAGCCCCGCCCCCCTATGGGTTTTACTTCTCAGACGTGGTCAGGTTACACGCCATGCTTTACCCGGTCGTGCTCCTCGGCCCGCTTGGCGTTGTTGAAGCGGTCCAGGGTACCCACCAGGTAACCGGTGATGCGGCGGATGCGCTCAAAGGGCACGCCGTCGGCCTCGGTGCGGCCGCAGCCGGGGCAGCGGTCCCCGATGATGCCGGAGAAGCCGCACACCGGGTCCCGGTCCACCGGGTGGTTGACGGAGCCGTAGCCGATGCCGCTCTCCTTCATGCAGCGGATGACCTTCTCAAAGGCCTCCAGGTTGTCGGTGGGATCGCCGTCCATCTCAATGTAGCTGATGTGTCCGGCGTTGGTGAGGGCGTGGTAGGGCGCCTCGATCTTGATCTTGTCGTAGGCGGAGATGGGATAGTACACCGGCACATGGAAGGAGTTGGTGTAGTAGTCCCGGTCGGTGATGCCCTCCATGACGCCGAAGCGGGCCTTGTCCATCCGAACAAAGCGGCCGGACAGTCCCTCGGCAGGGGTGGCCAGCAGGGAGAAGTTGAGGCCCCGCTTTTCGCTCTCGGCATCCATTCGGGCCCGCATATGGGAGATGATCTCCTGGCCCAGCACCCGGGCCTTCTCGCTCTCACCGTGGTGGACGCCGATAAGGGCCTTCAGAGTCTCGGCCAGGCCAATGAAGCCCACGGACAGGGTGCCGTGCTTCAGGACCTCCCGTACCTCGTCGTTCCAGTCCAGTTTCTCGCTGTCCAGCCACACCCCCTGTCCCATGAGGAAGGGGAAATTGTAGACGTGCTTGCGGCACTGGATCTCAAACCGCTCCAGCAGCTGGTCCACACACAGGTCCATCATCCGGTCCAGAGACTCGAAGAAGGTGTTCAGGTCCCCCCGGGCCTTGATGGCCAGCCGGGGCAGGTTGATAGTGGTAAAGGACAGGTTGCCCCGGCCGTTGCAGATCTCCCGCTCGGAATCGTATACGTTGCCGATGACCCGGGTGCGGCAGCCCATGTAGGCGATCTCGGTCTCGGGATGGCCGGGCTTGTAGTACTGCAGGTTGAAGGGGGCGTCGATGAAGGAGAAATTGGGGAACAGCCGCTTGGCGGAGCACCGCATAGCCAGCTGGAACAGGTCGTAGTTGGGCTCGCCGGGGTTGTAGTTGACCCCATCCTTCACCCGGAAGATCTGGATGGGGAAAATTGGAGTCTCGCCGCCGCCCAGGCCGGCCTCGGTGGCCAGCATCACATTCTTCATCACCATGCGGCCCTCGGGAGAGGTGTCCATGCCGTAGTTGATGGAGGAGAAGGGAGTCTGGGCGCCGGCGCGAGAATGCATGGTGTTCAGGTTGTGGATCAGGGCCTCCATGGCCTGATAGGTGGCCCGGTCGGTCTCCTTCACCGCCCGCTGCTGGGCAAACTTCTGGGCCTTCTCCACGGTGGCCTCGTCCCCGAACTTGGGCACCAGAGCGGCCCGCTCGGCGGCAAAGTATTCCTCGCTGCCCGCCAGAATGGGGCACAGGCCGGTCTCCTTCTCCAGGTCGGCCATCATGGCCTTCAGCTCCTGCTCGGGGTCACTCTCATCCTCCAGCAGCATGAGGGCCCGGGCCAGGTTTTGACGGTACAGCCGCTTGAAGGTCTTGCGGACACCGTCGGCCATGCCGTAGTCAAAGTTCACCACGCTCTGGCCGCCGTGCTGGTCGTTCTGGTTGGACTGGATGGCGATGCAACACAGGGCGGCGTAGGAGGCAATGTCGTTGGGCTCCCGCAGGGTGCCGTGACCGGTGGAAAAGCCCCCTTCAAAGAGTTTCTTGATGTCGATCTGACAGCAGGTGGTGGTGAGGGTCAAAAAGTCCAGGTCGTGAATATGGATATCACCCTCCCGGTGGGCCCGGGCGTGGTCGGGGTTGAGGACGAACATATCATAGAACTGCTTGGCGCCCTCGGAGCCGAACTTGAGCATGGAGCCCATGGCGGTGTCACCGTCGATGTTGGCGTTCTCCCGCTTGATGTCGGAGTCCTTGGCGGCGGAGAAGGTGATGTCCTCATAGGTTTTCATCAGCCGGGTATTCATCTCACGGGCACGGCTGCGCTCCTCCCGGTACAGGATGTAGGCCCGGGCAGTCTGGATGTAGCCGTTGTCCATCAGCACCCGCTCCACCAGGTCCTGAATGTGCTCCACACCGGGCTGCTTCTCCCCTTCCACCTCCAGGATGGAGAGGACCTCGTCGGCCAGCCGCCTGGCCTCTGCCTCTTTGCCCGGTTTGTAGGTGGCTCGGAAGGCCTTGTCAATGGCGCCGGCGATTTTCTCTTCGTTGAACTCCGCCAGCCGGCCGTCCCGTTTTCTGATTTTGGTGAGTGTCATTGCGATCCGTTCCTTTCCCGCTCCACTGTTGCAGGCGATTACCGCCCGTTATATTCCGGCACAATATCTTGTGTTTTGGTTCTTCGCGCAACATCCATGATACAGTATCTTGATATGTGCCGTCAAGGCGCAAAACAAAAAGCCCGTCCCAAAAAGGGGACGTGCTTTTTGTCTGTTTCGCTGATTTTATTTTGGGGCCCGAAGGTCCCTTGACAGGGCTTTTTACAGCAGCACCAGGCCGTACCGGCCTGCCATCTCCCGGAGGAAATCCTCCTCCAGATCCCCGGTACCGTCCCAAAAGGCCCGCCCCTGGTAGAGCCGCAGGGCTTTCTCCAGCAGCTCGGGTACGTCGGACCACAGGCACAGAGCATCCTTCACCACATACTGATTCTCGGCAAAGATGTCCAGGTCGTCTTCCTCCAGGATGGCAATCTTCAGTGCACCCTGGGGGGACTCCTCCTCGGCCTCCAGGATGTCCTCCATCAGGTCGGGGGTACACTCGATGGTCTCCCCCACATCTACATCGGGGGTAATAAACCGGGCCTCCTTCTCGCTGGCGCAGGGAATCACATCCGGGTCCCGCTCCACCGGCTGGAAGGCAGAAAAGTCTACCTGAGCCATGGCCCGTGCCACTGCCTCCAGATGCTCCGGTCCCGCCCCGCAGCATCCGCCGAACATACGGGTTCCGGCGGCGGCGTATTGGGGTACAAAGCCCGCCAACTCCTCCGGGGTACAGCAGGCCCCGGGCAGCCCGGCAGAGGGCTTTGCAATCAGGGGTACGGAGGCATAGGGTGTCAGCCGCTCCAGCTGCTCCGCCGTATCCGCGGGGCTGGTGCAGTTGAGTCCGAAGGCGGACACCCCCATGCCCTGCATGACAATGAGTCCGGCCAGCACATCGGTGCCGCCGGGGGTGCGGCCCTCGTCGTCACAGGTGAAGCACACCCACACCGGCTTGTCCGACACACTCTTGCAGGCCAGCACCGCCGCCCGGGCCTGAGCCATGTCGGTCATAGTCTCCAGGAAAAACAGGTCCACCCCGGCAGCCTCCAAAGCGGCGGCCTGCTCCGTGTAGACTGCCACCAATTCCTCAAAGCTGCTCTCGCCAAAGGGCACCAGCGTCAGCCCGGCGGGGGCCATGTCACCCGCCACCAGTACGCCGTCGCCTGCGGCCTGCCGGGTGAGCTCCACCAACCGCTGGTTGTATTCTCTTACCTGTCCCATGATACCCCTGCGCTCCAGGCTGGCCCGGTTGGCCCCAAAGGTGGGGGCCAGCAGAATACGGCTGCCCGCCTGCACATAGCGCCGCTGTACCTCCAGCAGAGCCTGGGGATGCTCCAGCACCCACTGCTCGGTGCAGGCTCCGTCGGGCATACCCAGCCGGCGCAGCTCGGTTCCGGTAGCACCGTCCATCAGAATGGGCATAGATAAGGGAATGGTGTCCATAATTGCTCGGTTCCTCCTGTATTGCACATTTGGGTGGTATTATATCACAGTTTCATGATCCAATGCAAGCCTGGTTCCCAGGCAAAAGAGACCTGCCGCGAAACGGCAGGTCTCTTCTCATTGGGTTTGGCTCAGCCCGCCCCCACCCGCTTGGTGGAGGTGTGGTAGATGGGTTTCCACTCCACCTTCTTCACCAGAGCGGCGATGGAGATGGGGATGTACGTAAACATGAAGATGGGGAAGGTAAAGACATAGCCCAGCTTCTGCAGCGGAGAGGCGCTGATGTGCTTCCACTCAGAAAGTACCGTCAGCAGGCCGTAGAAGAACAGGCCCACATAGAAATTCCACAGAGCGGACAGCATGAAGCCGACGGTCACATCGATGACCTTGGCGGCAATATAGGCGGGCTGGGTCATGCAGCTGGCCAGGATGATGCCGTTGAACAGGATCATCACCAGGGTGAGCAGCATACCGGGGGCCACAGTGACGAACATATCGTAGCAGGAGGTACCCAGCCGTCCGGGGCGGAAACAGCCCTTCAGCAGGGGCACGGTGTAATCCCGGTCCACCTCATAGAAGCCCTTGGACCACCGCAGCCGCTGGTCCCAGGACTGGCGGAAGGTGGTGGGCTGCTCATCGTACACCACGGCGGTATCGCAGTAGCCGATCTTGCGGCCCTGGATGGCACAGTCCACAGAGAACTGGATATCTTCGGTGAGCAGGTGGAAGGGCCAGCCCCCGTTTTCCCGGATGACCTTGGCGGACACCAGGAAGCCGGTACCGGACACATGGCAGTTGGTACCCAGCAGGGTACGGGGGAAGTTGAGGAAGCGGGCCTCCCGCAGGAACCAGATGGAGTATCCGGCGGAGATCCAGTTGTCCCCGAAGTTCTTGGAGTTACGGTAGCAGGTGATGGCGTCGTATCCCTTGTCAAAGGTACGGTTCATCTCGGCCACAAAGTTGGGGTCCACCAGATTGTCGGCGTCAAAGATGAAGTAGCCGTCGTAGATGTCCTTGCCCTCCTCCTCCAGACGGTGGAAGAGGTAGTCCATGGCGTAGCCCTTGCCCTTCTTCTGCTGGTCGAAGCGCTCATACACAAAGGCGCCGGCCTTGCGGGCCACACCGGCGGTATCGTCGGTGCAGTTGTCGGCCACCACATAGAGGTCCAGCAGCTCTTTGGGGTAATTTTGCTTGTTTAAGCTGCCCAGCAGTTCCCCAATCACCCCTTCTTCGTTGCGTGCGGATACCACCACAGCAAAGCGATGGAGCTTTTCAGGCTGATGGGTCTCTTTCCAGCGCCGGCGCACCAGCCCCACCACCACATAGAAGCCCTGGTAAAGATAGAGCAGGGTAAAAAGCAGCACCACTGCAAAATTCAAATCTTTTACAAATTCTAATATCGTCATTCCATGATCCTCCGTCTGTTGATCGCTGAAGGAACCTGCCCGCGGTGGATAGCCGCGTGCATTGCATATCATACCACACCCAAAAAAGATTACAAGAGTGTTACATACCAATTAACAGAAGATTAAGGGAAAGTTTTTATTTCTTTTATACAAATGTAAGAAATCCGACCTCTCCGCTGCAAACAGATTCCATATTGCTCTGATTCGTCCCTTTTCGAAACATTAAGCGCGCTTTCAGGTAGACATAACATCTTTGCACTGTTGCGGTTTTTTCTTGGACGAAAATTTACAAAAAAAGATCCCGCCTTTTTGAAAAAAGGCGGGATCTTTTTCTTTACATCTTTTCAGGAGCGGTAACGCCAATAAGGGACAGGCAATTGGCAATGACAGAACGGACGGTGTCCGCCAGCTTGAGCCGGGCGGACAGCAGGCCAGCCTCCTCCCCCTTGATGCGGCAGGCGTTGTAGAAACGGTGGAAGTCGCCAGCCAGGGTAATAAGGTAGCGGTTGACGTGGGAGGGGTCGTAGTCCCGGGCGGAGATACGGATCACCTCGGGCAGCTGGGACAGGGTCTTGATGAGGGCCTTCTCCTCGGCGGTGGTGAAGAGGGCGGCATTCACAGCGGCCGCGTCAGGCATCTGGGCGCCCTCCTCAGTGAGGCGGCTCACCAGAGAGCAGATGCGGGCGTGGGCGTACTGGACGTAGTACACCGGGTTATCGGAGTCCTGCCGCACCGCCAGATCCAGATCGAAGTCCAGTGCGGAGGTGGAGGACCGGGAGTTGAAGAAGAACCGGGCGGCATCCACGCTGACCTCGTCCAGCAGGTCCCGCAGGGCGATGGCCTTGCCGGAGCGCTTGGACATCCGGACAGGCTGGCCGTCCTGCAGCAGGTTGACCAGCTGCATCAGCACCACCACCAGCCGGTGGGAGCCGTCCAGGCCCAGGCCGTCCAGGGCGGCCTGGAGGCGGGCCACATGGCCGTGGTGGTCGGCGCCCCAGATGTTGATAG
Organism: Flavonifractor sp. An52; assembly: GCF_002159385.1. Lineage (NCBI taxonomy): Bacteria > Bacillati > Bacillota > Clostridia > Eubacteriales > Oscillospiraceae > Flavonifractor > Flavonifractor sp. An52. Next base: position 89,511 of record NZ_NFIB01000007.1, on the reverse strand, counting down.
CCTTGGAGAAGCCCCGCTTCTCCAGCTTGTTGCGGTGGTAGGCAATGTCGGCGGCAAAGTAGGTGTAGAAGCCGTTGGCCCGGCGGAGCACGTCGTCCTTCAGGTCCAGCTTGTCCACCTGCTCCTGGGTCTTGCCCTCAGCCATGAACTTCTGCTTGAGCAGGTCGGTGGTGTTGAGCCACAGGGCGCCGTCCTTCTCATAGGTCCAGCCCTTGTCGGCCAGCATACCCACCGTCTCGGCCACATAGCCGGAGCTGTGGAGGCCGGACTCCAGGAACCACTCGTCGTACTCGATCTGGTAGCGGCGCAGATCGGCCTTCATCTTGGGGATGTTGACAGACAGGCCGTACTGGGCCATGGCCTCCTGGCGCTCCTCCTCCGGCTTATCCTTCCAGTCGGGGCCGTGCTGGTCATAGAAGGCCTGGGCCAGTTCCTTGATGTCGTCGCCGTGATAGCCGTCCTCGGGGAAGGGATAGTTCTCCTCACCCAGCACGATCTGGAGGTACCGGGCGTCGATGGACATGGCGAACTTGTGAATCTGGTTGCCGGCGTCGTTGACGTAGAACTCACGCCACACGTCGTACCCAGCCCGGGTGAGAACGCTGGCCAGAGCGTCGCCCAGCACGCCGCCCCGGGCGTTGCCGATGTGCATGGGGCCGGTGGGGTTGGCAGAGACGAACTCCACCATCACTTTTTCGCCGTGGCCCTCGTCCACCGCGCCGTAGGTGCTCCCCTCAGCCTGGATGTCGGTGAGGACCTCGCCGTACCACTTGCTGCCCAGGGTGAAGTTGAGGAAGCCGGGGCCGGCGATCTCCACCTTATCAAAGAAGGTACCCGCCAGATCCAGATTGTCCACAATGGTCTGGGCGATCTGCCGGGGGGCCTTGTGGAGAGCCTTAGCGCCCGCCATGGCGAAGGAGGAGGCGTAGTCGCCGTGGGTGGGGTCCTTGGGGATCTCGATGGTGGCCTTGACCTCCGCCCCTGCGGGCAGCAGGCCCTGGGCCGCGGCCTTCTCGTAGGCCGCCTGTGTCAGCTGGGCGACCTGCTCCCGGGCCGCCTGGATCATATTGGACATATCTATCACCTTTTCTTTATTTCTCAAAAATGCAAGCATTTTTGAGAGAGAATGCAGCCCGCCGCGCGCATCCTCTGTCCGCCAAAGCGGCCAGAGCCCACACTTGCGGGCTGAGATGTGTTTTTCCCGAGGCTCATGTCCCCGGGAAAAACGGATTTTTATTACTCCGTTTGGGGATGGAACTATGCTGCGGTTTTACTGGCGGATGCTGTTTCCCTTCTGCCGCACCTGGATGTGGAAGAGGTTCTCCCCCGCCACGGCATGGTCGATCTCCAGGGCATAATTGATCTCAATGCTGCCGCCGTCGGGGCTGAGCTGGGTCCGCATCTTCTTGGTGTTGATGCCTACCGCCAGCGCACCGTAGGGGGTGTTGTACATGGACAGGTGCCGCCGCCCCTCCTCAAAGACCATCTGGGAGTTGACCTCCCCTACCCGCAGCAGGGTAACCCGCTCGGGCTCGATCTGGAAGGTGGTAAGGGTACCCTCCAGCCCGGTGAGCTCGCTCTCCTGATAGCTGAGGGTGTAGCCGTCCTCGCCGTCGAGGGACAGCCTGCCCTCGGTCACCAGTTCGATGACCTCCGGCTCCTGGTCCTCAAAGGACTGCTTGCCCCGAATGGATATGATAACGTTGTTCTCCATGGTTCTATGTTCCCTCTTTATCGGCCCTTCCGGCCGCAAATTGCACCATATTATATCCAATTCCCGCCCTAATGTAAAGGGCTGGTTTTCAATAGCAGCTGATATCCACCTGGCCCACAGTGCCGGTAACGTCCCAGCCCAGGAAAATGGAGGCCAGCCGGGAGAAATCCTCCTGACGGTCGCTGACAAAGTACCGGCAGCTGCCTACCTCCGTCTTTCCGGACAAAGCGTCATCGGCTGCCAGCCGGGCGGCAGCGGCGCGGGCGCCCTCCGCTCCGGCGTTGACCAGCCGGACCTGGGGCCCCATCTGGGCGGCGATCACATCCTGGAGCAGCGGATAGTGGGTACAGCCAAGTACCAGGGTGTCCACTCCCGCCTCCTTCAGGGGGGCCAGATACTCCCCCGCCACCGTCTCGATGACAACATCGCCGGGCCTGAAGCGCCCGTTCTCCACCAGGGGCACAAAGAGGGGGCAGGCCTGGGCAGTCACCTGGGCCGCCGGGTCGGCCTTGCGGATAAGGGCCTCATAGGCGCCGCTGCGGATGGATGCCTGGGTGCCGATGAGTCCGATCCTGCCGTTTTGCGTGGTTTCCGCGGCGGCGGCAGCAGCAGGGGCCACTACACCCAACACCGGGATGGGGTTCTCATTGGCCAGGATGTCCAGGGCCGTGGTGGACACGGTGCCGCAGGCAATGACGATGAGTTTCAAATCAAAGGTACGCAGAAAGGCCACGTCCTGGCGGGCGTACCGGATGATGGTCTCCTTGGAGCGGCTGCCGTAGGGCACCCGTCCGGTATCTCCGAAATAGACGATGTCCTCCCCCGGCAGCAGGCGGCACAGCTCCCGCACCGTGGTCAGGCCGCCCAGGCCGGAGTCAAATACGCCAATGGGTCGACTGTCCAAGGCGTTCCCTCCTTGTAATACTATGGTTCTTTTAATGATAGGGGAAACAGGGCAGGAAAACAAGGGGTTATTTTCACATTTTTCCCTCCCCGGTTTGACATTTCTTCGGGGGTGATTATAATATGAGAGTGGGGTATGGTCCCTCCTACCCCAACGTCATGACAGCGAGGAGGTCGCATTGGTATGAAGCTGGAACTGACGACCAAGCAGTTTCGCCGTCTGCTGGATATGGCCTATATCGGCAACTGGATCTTGAATTCCACCCGGGGTGACGACCGGTTCAGGGACTATGACGAGGTAGAGAGCCTGCTCTTTGCCAAGGCCCGGGCGGAGGGAATGCCCACGCTGGCCGAGGACTGGCAGGGCGAAGTGGTCCCCTCCCGCGCCTTCGCCGAAGGCGGCATCCACGAGGCCATCATGGAATACGAAAACAATGTGTTCTTCGATATTCTGGCGGAGGACCTGGCCCGCCGGGACATGGACGACGCCCCGATCGACGAGAGCAATTATGACGAACTGGCCAGCCGCATCGACGCCTATATCGCTGAATTTGAGGAACACGGCACCGATAACATCCTGGTAGACAGCGATCACCTGTAAGACGGCTCAAAGCCCCTGCCATATTTGGCAGGGGCTCTTTTTATGCCTCCGGCTGGTCCTCCTTCAGATCCTCCAGCGTCAGCGCCATCAGCTCCTCCTTGCCGGGGGCCTCCAGGGCGGCCACCCGGTCAGACTGACGGGCCACCGCCCGCTCGAACAGATTGCGCACGTCCCGGGCGTTGCCAAAGTTCTCATCCCGCTCTTCATACAGAGTTTTAAAATACTCTTCGGCATACTTCCGGCTCTCATCACTGAGGGTATATCCATTTTTCCCACACATGGAGCAGAAGATCTCCATCAGCTGTTCCCCATTATAGTCCTCAAAATAGAAATACTTGTTGAACCGGCTCTCCAAACCGGGGTTGGCGTGGAGGAAGCGGTCCATCAGCTGGGTGTAGCCCGCCACAATGACCACCAGATCCGCCCGGTGGTCCTCCATTCCCTTCAGCAGAGTCTCGATGGCCTCCCTGCCAAAGTCGTTGGGGTTGTCCTGCCCCGCCAGGGCGTAGGCCTCGTCGATGAAGAGCACGCCTCCCAGGGCCTTCTGGATCACCTCGCTGGTCTTGATGGCGGTCTGTCCAACGAAGCCGGCCACCAGACCGGACCGGTCCACCTCCACCAGCTGTCCCTTGGACAGCACGCCGATGGCCTTGTACAGCTGGGCCAGCAGCCGGGCCACGGTGGTCTTGCCGGTGCCCGGATTGCCCATAAACACCAGATGAAGGGACAGGGGCGGCACCGGCAGATCGTGCTCCTGCCGCAGCTTGCGCACCTTCACCAGGTTGACCAGACTCTTCACGTCGGCCTTCACCTTTTCCAGGCCGCACAGCTCATCCAGCTGGGCCATCAGCTCCTCCAGAGTAGGCTCCGGCTCCTCCGACTTGTCCTCCTCCTTTTGCTCCGCCGCCGGAGCGGTCTGAGGCGTTTGGGGGGCGGGCCTGCGGGTCACAAAGTCCCCCACGTCCAGAGGCGCCTTCTCCCCCTTCAATCCCTCCTGATCACACAGGGCGGAGAGGGCATCAGCGCACTGGTTGACAAACCCGGCCTCGGCCTCGCTGACCTGATCGTCCACCGCGGCAAAGAGCAGCAGCATCAGAGTGGTCAGATCGATAAACCGGCGGGCCAGGCTGGTGCCCGATACCTTGTCGCAGGCCCGCATCCGGTTGAAAAATTCCGGCGGCCGGAATCCGGGATAACCCGCCACCTCCGAGGACAGTTCCCAAAACAGCACCGAGGGGACCGGATTGCCCTTGGTGTAGATGGCGTTGTAAAATTCCACATATCTGGGTGTGGGAGAGGCCCCATCCCGCTGCCACAGGCCCAGGGCGCAGGCACGAAAGAAGGGATCGGCCTCCCGGCCAAACCGCCCCCGCAGCACCTGGTCCGGAATCTGACGCCGGAACGCGGCCACAGCTTCGCTGTACTGTTTGTGGGCTTCCGCAGCACTGATGGAACCTTTCATATGCTCCGCCTCCCCTGCCGTTCTGCCTGCTATTATATCCAATTTGTTTTGACGGCGCAACCCCGCCCATCAGTTGACATAATTGTTAAAAAACTTTTATATTTCCGGAAGTACCGTTGACGGGTTGCGCGTCTGCGTTGTACAATAGACACAAGAATGTCGATTGGAGGGATTTCCTATGGCATCCAGACGAAGCAGGGACGACCGTCCCAAAATGATTCATTGCGAATACTGCGGCGAAGACTACGCCTCTACTTATAAGCACTGCCCGTTCTGTGACGAGGTTCCGCTGGACGGCGAGGACTTTGACGGCGACGAGGACACCCCCCGCCGTGCCCGGGGCGGCAAGCGGCTGATGACAAACACCAGAGGCGGCGGCTATGGCCGCGGCCCCTCTCCCCTCCGTTTGGTGGGGATCATCGTCTCCCTGGCCATTATCATCGCGGCGGTGATCATTGTGATCTCGGTGATCATTCCTCTGGTGACCAAGGGCGGCTTCGTAGACGATCCGTCCGGCGTGGAAAGCGTCATGCCCACCGACTCCGCTCAGCCCAGCATAGAACCCACCGAGTCGCCCGATCCGTCGGAGACCATTCCCGCCGACCAGACGGCCACCGACTTCACCCTGAGTCTGACGGAGTTCTCCCTCAGTAACCGCTATCCCGATCCCATCACCTTGACCGTCACCTTTATTCCCGAGGGTTCCTCCGGCGCCATTACCTGGACCAGCAGCGATCCCGAGGTGGTCAGCGTGGATGAGACCGGCAAGGTAAGCGCCGGGACCAAGACGGGCAACGCCACCATTACCGCCACCATGCCTGGCGGCGTGACCCACACCTGTCTGGTCCACAACTCGGTAACCACCGGCGGCTCCACCACCACCGGCTCCGGCACCACTACGTCTACCTCTCTGTCCCTGAACCGAACAGATTTCACTCTGAGCAAGACCTACCCCTCCTTCCAGGTGAAAGTGAGCGGCACCTCCTCCACCCCCGTGTGGAGCATCGGCAACAGCGCCGTGGCCACCGTGTCCTCCAACGGCACCGTGACCTATGTAGGCAAGGGTACCACCACCCTGACCTGCACCGTGGACGGCAAGACCCTGACCTGTACCGTGCGCTGCACCTAATCTAAACAACAAGGAAGCCCCGGACGGCGATGCCGTCCGGGGCTTCCTTTGTTTGTTTGGAGGATTCCATCTGTATCTCATCACTCGGCAGCGCCAGGTGTTGTTTTTGGTCTGCCCCCACAGCCGGGGGGCAGTCACAAGGGCGGGCCGGTCTGTTGAACGCGCTCTGGATGGCATTTGTCCTCCGCACGCTCCCGGCGCGGCGCCCTTGCCTTCTTGCTTGGCTGTGCTTATAAGATACCACAGCCGCTCTGTCGAGTGATGGATAATTTTTGGACCTTATGTAAACGTTTTATGAAGTACCCTTCTGTCCGAAGTCCATGCCGCCGGACAGGCCGTCCTTCTCCAGCATCCGCTCCAGCACCTCCACGTCGGCGGTGATATCCATGGTGTCCACCTCAAAGAGGCGGTCCAGCTGCTTCTCAAAGCCGTCCACCACCTTGTCCATCATGCCCTCAATGCGCGCCTTGGCGGTGCGGATGTTCTCTCCCTCCACCCCCTGGTCCTCCATACGGGCATAGGCTTTGAGGATCTTCAGGGTGGTGGGCAGATAATAGTTGAGGAAGGAGCGCAGCTGCCCCTCCTTGCTGGGATTCTGTTTTACATATCCATAGATCTTGCTGGTAATCTCCCCGATCCGGTCAATCTTGCGGCTCATCTCGAGGTCGTCGATGTCGTCGTTGAGGCGGCGGATCTCCCGGAGTACCGCGTCGTCGTCCCGGATGTCCAGGGGTTCCTCCTCTTCCGGGCTCTGGTCCTGAGTCTCTTCCGCCGGTTCCGGCTCATCCTTCAGGCCCTCGTCACTGAGAATCAGCTGATAGGAGGACATATCCAGATATCCCGCAGGCAGGATGCCCCGGTCCAGCATCTCCTGCAAATCGTTGCACGCCTTGCGCACAGGCACCGGCATGGCGTGGGCCAGCTGTACCACCGACACGCTCTCCCTCCGGCCAATGAGGGCCAGATATTTCCGGAACCGCCGGATCTTACGGGTATTGAAACTGCCCGCCAGCATAAGGGCCAGGCCGCCGGCACACAGACCGATCACCGGAGACATGGCTGCCAGCGACAGAGGGAAGCCCATGATGCTGCTCACCACCGGCAGTCCCGCCGCGGTGGCGATGCCGAAGATAACAGCCATGATAGCTCCGCCGATGGTCATGGCCTTGCCTTTCCCAAGGCCCAGCCCTCTGCCCGCCGCCCCTGCGGGCGGGGTGTGAAATCCCTGTGTACCGGGACTTGGCCCCAGATAAGGAAACTGCGGTCTGCGGCCCAGCGCGTTCAGCTTGCGGAACAGCAGGATCAGTCCCACAAACCACAGCGGGCTGATCAACAGGATCAGCGTCACGATCCAGGAACCCAGATCCCCGTTCCCGTCCTGACGGCCGTATCGGTTATATGACATGGATACCGCCCCTTTTGCAGTCTAAAGTCAAAAAATGTTGTCATTCCATCACAAAAGTGTCAAAGTTTCGCTGGATATGATCCGCTGGACGGGCCATGCTGTAATGGCGGACAACCGCCGATATGATCCGCCGTCCAGGTGCATATAATCATACACTGAATCTTCTTTTCTGTAAAGCGATTTCCGCCGCCGGACCATGTAACCAATCTGTAATTGCTTTTCTCATAGGAAACACCTATAATATGGGTTACTGAATCATTTTTGATGCAGCCCGGCAGTTTCTGCTGTCTTTCTGGTAACGATCTGCCGGATTTTCTGCCCAGGCCTCAGGCCGGGCAATTATACGAGTTGGAGTGATCGAATATGGCACAAACAGCGGGCAAGCGAACCGCTCAGGCCGAAAAGCCCAAGGGCGGTAAGATCGCCCTCATTGTGGCACTGGCGGTGGTCGTCATCCTGATTGGCGGCTACCTCATTTTGTGCGCCGCCGCAGGCAGCGGCACTTTCCTGCCCAATACGACCGTCGCCGGGATCGACCTGGGCGGTCAAACCCAGGAACAGGCCCTGGATACCCTCAAAACCCAGCTGCCTGACCGGCTTTCTCAGCTCTCCGTGCCCTTTGTGTGCGAGGGGCAGGAATTTACCATTCCGGGCAGCGACGCCACGGTGGATGACCAGGCAGTGGAATCCGCCCTCCAAGAGGCCCTGGACCAGCAGTCGGGCAGCTTCTTCACCCGGGGCATCCAGTATCTGGGAGCCATCACCGGAGGGGCCCAGTATTCCGTCCCTGTGACCCTGAAGGACACCCCCGCTGTTGTGACTGAGGCGGTGGAAAAACACGCGGACCCCGAGGCCCAGACCACCTGGGAGGTGTCCGGTGATCAGCTGGTGTTCCACAAGGGTGTCACCGGCCGCACCATCGACGTAAACGCCCTCACCGACGCCGCCGCAGAGCGCTTCACTCAGCTGCTTAACGACAGCAGCGCGGAAAATGCCCCCCTGGAGACCCAGGTCACCACCGCCCCTCCCCTGGACCCGGATTTTGATGCCATCCAGAAGGAGGTCACCGTGGAGGCAGCCGACGCCTACTTAGACAAGAGCACCAAGCAGATCGTGCCCTCTGTCACCGGCGTCAGCTTGGATACTGCCGCCGCCAAGTCTGCCCTGGACAGCGCGGCAGAGGGCTCCGATGTCTCCGTACCCCTGACCAAGACCGAGCCCGAAATGACCACCGCCGACCTGGAGGCCAACCTCTTCAAGGATGTGCTGGGCACCGGCACCACCAGCTGCGCCGGTCCCTCCAATCGCTGGTACAACATCGACCTGGCTGCCAGCCGGGTCAACGGCACCATCCTGCTGCCCGGCGAGGTATTCTCCTACAACGACCTGGCTGGCCCCTATACCAAGTCCAGCGGCTACAAGGACGCCGGCACCTACCAGAACGGCCAGAGTATTGACGCCACCGCCGGCGGCATCTGCCAGCTCTCCTCTACCATTTACTGGGTGACTCTGAAGGCCAATTTGGAGACCGTGGAACGATCCAAGCACGCCTTTAATGGCGGCTATATGCCGGTGATCGGCACTGACGCCACTGTCTGGAGCAACCAGATCGACTTTAAATTCAAAAACAGTACCGATTATCCCATCAAAATCGAAACCTATCAGGATAAAAACCATAAGCTCCACGTCACCATCTACGGCACCGATACCACCGGCATCCACGGCGAACCCTACTCTGTTACCGTCTCTACAACTCCTTATAAAAACACCTATAAGCCCGATCCCAACCACCCTGCGGGCGCCGAGCCCCGGCGGGACCCCAATTACTCCCGCTACAACGGCGTCACCGTGGATGTGTACCAGAAGCTGGTGGATAAAAACGGCAATACGGTAGATACCATCTTCCTCTACCGCAACAGCTACAAGTCCTCCGACGCGGTGTACTACTACAACCCCACCGACGCAGCCCGCTGGGGCATTGATCCCTCTACGGGACTGAAAACACTGACCCCGGTGGAGCCCACGCCCACACCTACGGCTACACCGTCGGCCACACCCAGCGCAACGCCGTCGGCTACCCCCTCTGCCACACCTTCCGCAACACCCAGCGCAACGCCGTCGGCTACCCCCTCCGCCACACCTTCCGCAACACCCACTGCCACGCCTCCACTGGAAATCACGACCACACCCGGCCCCGGTATGCTGCCTGAGGACAGCGTACCGCCCGCATCGGAGGCCCCCGCGGCCTGACCTCAGCATCTGCCAAGGCCCCCCGCCCGGCGGGGGGCCTTGCTTGCCCAAATATGAAATGAGAAAGGAATCACTATGTTTCAAGGATTTTCCGGGGCTACCGTGGACTTTATGTGGGGTATCCGCTTCAACAATGAAAAGTCCTGGTTTGAGGCCCATAAAGAGGAGTACCTCACCCACTTCCAGCGCCCTATGAAGGAGCTGGCCAACGAGGTATACGCCCGTTTTCTGGACAAGCACCCCGACCTGGATCTGGTGTGCAAGGTCTCCCGCATCTATCGGGACGCCCGGCGGCTCTTTGGCCGTGGCCCCTACAAGGACCACCTGTGGATGAGTTTGGTTCGCCCCCATGTGGAAGCTGGCTCCGAGCCGGTGTTCTGGTTTGAACTGGAGCCGGAGGGCTGGTCCTGCGGCATGGGGTTCTGGATGGCTCCCGCGGTGACCATGGCCAAATTCCGGGCCCGGATGGACCGGGACCCCAAGCCCATGGAGCAGCTGACCCGCCGTCTGAACAAGCAGGACCAGTTTATCCTGGAAGGTACGGACTACAAACGGCCCAAGGCTGCGCCCTCCCCCCTGCTGCAGCCCTGGTATGATAAAAAGAGCTTTGCCATCTCCCACAGCGCCCCCCATCAGGAGCTGCTGTGGAGCCACGAACTGGCCGATGTGCTGGTGGACAGTTACGAATTCCTGCTGCCCTATTACCAGTACATTCTTTCCCTCAGCGGCGATCCCGATCCCTGCCAGGCCTGACTGACAGATTTTGTGTGAAAACTTCCCCGCCGCCCTGCACATACTATGCCACACAACGGCGAAACGGGGGCGAGGGGCGTGAGTCAGCTTCAAAAGCGGTGGATGGTGGTCATTCTGGCAGTTTCTATAGTCTGTCTGACCTTCTCCCTGGGTGTCCGGCAGAGTGTGCTGTCGGTTGACGCTCCCGCCCAGCTGCCTCAGCAAAAACTCATCGCCCTTACCTTTGATGACGGCCCCCGCCGCTCCACCACCACCCGCCTGCTGGATGGTCTGGCGGAACGAGGCGTAAAGGCCACTTTTTTCCTCATCGGCCGCCAGATTGCTGACAACGCCGACGTGGTAGAACGGATGGACCGGGAGGGCCACCAGATTGGTATCCACACCTTTGACCATGTGCAGCTCACCGACTTGAACCAGACGGATTTTGACGCCCAGGTGGAGTCCACCCGCACCCTGCTGAAGGATCTGCTGGGCCACAACGACTTTCTCCTTCGTCCGCCCTACGGCAAGTGGGATGAGGGCGTAAAAAAGCGGGCGGGCTGTCCCATCATCCTGTGGTCCATTGATCCGGAGGACTGGGACGACAAAAACACCGACCGGGTGGTAAACATGGTGGTAAACCAGGCCCGGGACGGCGGCATTATCCTGCTCCACGACATCTATCCAGAGTCGGTGGATGCCGCGTTGCAGATCGTGGATCGTCTCCACGCCCAGGGCTACTATTTCTGCACCATTGATCAGCTCTTTGCCGCCAGGGGGCTCTCCCTGGACCCGGGTGAGGTATATTGGAATGCCCACCCATGAACAAAAAAGGACCTGCCTCACGGCAGGTCCTTTTTGCAGGTTTATGCGAATTTCTCGATGTAGCCCATGACAAAGATGATCAGCACAATGATGGGCACCACCACGGTGAAATACATCCGCAGCTTGGCGGGGAAGCGCACGCCCTTGCCCTGGTCGGCCTCGGCCAGGAAGCCGTCGAAGCCCCAAGCAATCTTCTTGGACAGGCAGCAGAACAGCAGGTAGATCACGGAACCCAGGGGCAGCAGGTTGTTGCTCACCAGGAAGTCCTCAAAGTCCATGACGCCCATGCCCAGGATCTTGATACCGCTCCAGATGTTGTTGCCCAGCAGGCAGGGCAGGCTGAGCAGGAAGATAAGCACCAGGTTGATGGCCACCGCCTTACCACGGGACACCCCCCACTTGTCCATCCAGCAGGCCAGGATGTTCTCAAACACGGCGGTGATGGTGGACAGGGCGGCAAAGAACAGGAACACGAAGAACAGCGCGCCCCACAGCCGCCCACCGGGCATGGCATTGAACACGTTGGGCAGGGTGATGAAAATCAGATTGGAACCGGCGTCGGGATTGACTCCGAAAGCGAAGGCAGAGGGGAAGATGATCAGGCCGGACACAAAGGCCACGCAGGTATCCAGGATGCCCACGCTGATGGTCTCACCGAAGAGGCGGCGGTCCTTGCCGATGTAGCTTCCAAAGATAGCCATGGCGCCAATGCCCAGGCTCAGGGTAAAGAAGGCCTGTCCCATGGCGGCGTAGATGGCCTCGCCCAGCCGGAAGTTGCCGTTGGCGTCGTACATCAGGTTGTCGAAATTAGGCACCAGATAGAACTCCAGGCCCTTGACAGCGCCGGGCAGGGTGATGGCCCGGATGGCCAGGATCACCAGCAGGCACAGCAGGCAGAGCATCATAAACTTGTTGGCCTTCTCCACGCCGTTGCGCAGGCCACGGCTGCAGATTACCATACCCAGCACCACCACAATGGCCATGAAGAGCAGCTGGATTCCAGGCTGAGACATCATGGTACCGAAGCTCTGCTCCACACCCGACTTGTCCAGTCCCTCAAATTGACCGGCAGCGATCTTGAAGAAATACATCAGCAGCCAGCCGGCAATGGTGGTATAGAACATCATCAGCAGGTAGTTGCCCGCCATACCAAACCAGCCGTACCAGTGCCACTTGGTGCCCTTGGGCTCCAGTTCCTGGAAGGATACAATGATGCTTTTCCGGCTGGCCCGGCCCACGGCAAACTCCATTGCCATGATAGGCAGGCCCATGGCCACCAGAAATACCAGATAGATCAGCACAAAGGCGGCGCCGCCGTACTGCCCCACGATGTAGGGGAAACGCCAGACGTTGCCCAGGCCGATGGCGCACCCGGCAGAGATGAGCACAAAGCCCAGCCGGGATGCAAAGGTCTCTCTCTCTTTCACGATTTTTCCTCCTTGGCTTGGCCGCCCGATGGCGGCCTTCTGAGCCGATCCCGTTCAATATCCGGCCTCGGCCCCGCTGGTTCCCCGGGAGGAAAGATCCTCCACAAAGAGAATTCCCGCGGCCCTCACCGCGGGAAACAAACTACTTTGCCGCCTAAACAGCAGTTTTTTGTCTTTTTTCCTCTCGAACGTCTGCCCAAGCGGAGCGCAAAGCAGTTAATTCAGCAGACAATATCATAGCCGATTTTACCGGCTCTGTCAATGCAAAGCGTTACATTGATCTGCATCATTATCCATTTTTCTTACAGCCAGTCCTCCACCACATCCCGCAGCGTCACCGGCGACACCTGATTGCGGAGGATCAGTTCCGCCAGCTCGTCGATTCGGCCGGCACTCACCGTAATATTGGGGATCTCCTCACTCTCCCCGTCCGGCCCGGTCACCTTCACACCGTAGCTCTCGCAGCAAAGACCGCCCACCGACATCTCGTCCACCAGGATGGCGTAGCGGTATCCGCAGTCCGCCGGACTCTCCAGCAGCAGTTCTCTCATTCGTCTCTCCCCTTTACGCGATTCTATGACTCAATTATACATCTTTACCATAATTTGTAAAGTTTTACCGTTCGTATTCTTTCGTCACAAATCGCCGGCAAGGGACTACTGCGTCTTGTTTTCACGCTCCGCCCAGGTATAGAGCAGTACCGCGCCCAGAATAATTGCCGCGCCCAGCAGCTGGAGGGGCGTGGGGATCTCCCCGAACAGCGGAACCGCCAAGCCGCCGGAAAAGACCGGTTCGCACAGTTTGACCGCCGACACATAGGCGGGGGACAGATATTTCAGGCACCAGCTGAACAGGCTGTGGCCCATGAGGGTACACAGCACTGCCAGGCCCAGGCCGATGAGCCACTCCCGACCCCCATAGCCCACCAGGGGGGTACCGCTGGCCAGGGCCATCAGCAGCAGGGTCAGAAAGCAGGCCAGGTAGGTCAGAAAGGTATAAATGGTGGTGGAGAGGTATCCTCTCTGTATTCTTCCAATCAAAGTATACAGAGCGACAAAGACTGCCGCCGCCAGGGCCAGAATATTTCCGTACAATTCGCTCCCTTGGGCGCCGCCGGCCAGGGCCAGCACGGCGCTGCCCTCAAAGGCCAGCACAATGGCCGCCACTCCCAAAGGCGGAATCTTTCCTTTTAAAAAGTCCCATTTATAGATAAGTATTGAACCGTTATTTTGACGAAAAACACCCTCACTCAATCTATGAATATTTCATCGATAAATGAGGATGTTTCTTAATTTACCCATATCCCCGTCTGCCTTTTAGAGACTACCTTATACACGCTAAACAAGGAATCATCTTTCTCAAATCGGATTGTAATACTGAAAACATTATCTGGATTTATTAAATCAACATATTCCCAACGACAAGTTTTTTCATTCTGGTTTTGGTATGTTATCACATAGTTTTTGCCCAAATATAATTCCACAAAAGTCTCCGTCATACCAATCGTTATATCTGTAAAGTTGAAAGACAACCTTTCCCTTAGCGGTAAAGCCATTCTTGCAGTACATTTCTTGGTAACACCTGATACGCTCAAACAACTGGCAAAAATAATTAATCCTATGATGCCTATAAACACAGTAATAAAAGGATGTGCAAGGAAAAACTTGTATATTGCAAATATTCCTATCAAAATCAGAACAATTTTAACAAGAACTCGCAATAGTTTCTGCGGCTTTTGGGAACTTGGCGAAGTAGCCACACTATTCTGCGATGATTTATAATTTGTCAATGGAGTAAAACCGGTATTGTAGTTTGAGTTACGGACATTATCATTTACATCATTACTTGCAGTTTCACAACTATATTCAATCGGCGCGCAGCAGTTAGGACAAAACCTTGCTCCATCCTGCAATTCAGCGCCACAATGCCTACAAAACATATCACACACCCCCCTCTTTTATATCAAACCCTTTGTATCAAAAGGCATATGCTTGTATTTTAACTCTTTCAGCATCACCCGCTCTGAAACTCCCCGCGTCAACATATCCAACAATATCTTTACTTGCTCTGCGGTTCTGTGCTTACGGTGCTTTTCCTGCCATCGGAACAAAGCAAGGTAATGGTCCAGATATTTAGAGGCTACTTCCTTATACCAATCCATAAAATCGGTCAGCCTTGAATGATAAGCATTGACCTTACCCAAATTGAACGGACCAGAGGCGTGTTTACCAGAGGGTATCTGCCTCAAATGTACTTTGTTGTGATTGGCAAAGGTCTTGTATGCTCTCAAACTATCGGTGACAAGTATGCTGTCCTCTGCAAACCGTCCACCCCATTGCTGCTCCAAATGCCTGGGTTCAATCTTGCCAAGACAAGAGGGAGAAAGGTAAGTATTCTCTGCTTTATCAACTGCTGTGAGAACACAGACCTGCTCATTACTGATACCACGCTTTCTCCTGGCTTCCTTATCAAGCCCATTCAATTCCTTTGACACTTTTAAACCAGAGGGAATAGTATTATTATCCTGAAACCCCTCCATATCCTGCACATCTGTCACCTCATAGCCGGCTTGCTCCACATACTCATACTTATCGGCTCGATTGCGGTGATGGCGGGGCATCCTCTGCAACCCTTCCAGAAAGAAAGCCTTATTTCTTTCACCAATGAAAGAAAGGGGAACATAGAACTCATCCCCCTCTACAATAGAGGGGAAACGGTCTTGCTCTCCCTCAATCTGATGGATAAGAGAACAGACCTTGTGACGGTTGAACCAAGCGGTTACTCTGTTGATCCCCATATCCCTTTTAATCTTGTTCAGACTGGTATTGTAGAGGGTCAAAGTCAAGAATTGTTTCCATTGGGCAACAGACAATCTTGAATGGTAAAGCAGAGTACCATAGGTATCGCCAAAGGTTCTGTGACAGTCCTTGCACAAATATCTCTGTCTGCCATTTCTCTTACCGTTCTTGCTGACGGATACGCTCCCGCACTTAGGGCAGGACAAAGCTGCCCCTCTATTCAAGGTGCATTTCTCCAATAATTCTAAGAGTTCTGCTGACAGAACTACTTTTTTACCTCTCTTACTGGCCTTGTTCTCTTTCTGCATCACCGTCAGCGTGGAAATCAAGTCTGCAATCTGCGCTTCGGTAAGATTGCTGCTTGCCATCAAGTCTGTCAAATCTTTCAATGTAGCCATAAAAGTACCCCCACAAAAAATCTATCTGTTTGAGGATAGATTTTACTGTAGGGGTAGGTGGCATATATGCACTTTGACGGACCATTTATGTCATTTTCATTTTTCAATACTTATCTATAAATGGGACTTTAAAAAAAGGGCAAAGCCCAGGGCGGTGAAGATGACCTCGGTACTCACCAACACGGTGGATACCGCCACGCCTGTCCATTTGAGGGACTCAAACCAGGTGAGGAAGTGGAGGGCCAGACAGATCCCGCTGAGGGTGCACAGCAGCAAATCCCTCCGCCGGACCTGCAGCAGCTCCCCCCGAAATTTGGTGAGCACAGCCGGCAGCAGCAGGAGAACCGTCCATCCCAGGCGGTAGACTGCGGTGATCACTGAGGGGGCCTGGGAATAGCGCACCAGAATGGCCGATATGGAGATACCCAGTACGCCCAGCAACAATACGCCGTTGGGATGACGCTCCAGCATGGTATTTTCCCCCTCTCTACGGTGTTTTAGTATACGCCCTTTCCCTTCTCCGCGCAATCGGTGCCCTGCATAAAAAAACACCGGCCAGTGATACTGGCCGGTGCTTGGAAGAAAGGCAATATTTACTTGGCAGCCTTGGCAGCCCGGATAGCCTCGATGAGCATGGGGGTGACCTTGTACAGGTCGCCGCAGATGCCGTAGGAAGCCACGTCGAAGATGGGGGCGGACTCGTTCTTGTTCACCGCAATGATGCACTCGGAGTCCTGCATACCAGCCAGGTGCTGGATGGCGCCGGAGATACCCAGGGCAACATAGATGCGGGGATGAACGGTCTTGCCGGTCTGGCCCACCTGATGGTCGGCAGTGATCCAGCCGGCATCCACGCAGGCACGGGAGGAACCCACGACGCCGCCCAGGACGCCAGCCAGCTCCTCGGCCAGCTTGATGCCGCCCTCCACGTCCTTGGAGATGCCGCGGCCCACGGAGACCACAACGTCGGCGCCGATCAGGTCCACCAGCTTCTTGGCGGCCTTCTTGACCTCCAGCACCTCAACATGGATGTCGGACTTGTCCAGCTTGACGTCCACGTTCTCGATGACGGTCTTGGCAGCACCGGCCTCGTCGTAGGGCTGGGTCTGCATCACGCCGGGACGGACGGTGGACATCTGGGGACGGAAGCGGGGGCAGATGATGGTAGCCATCAGGTGACCGCCGAAAGCAGGACGGGTCATCTTCAGGTTGGTGTTCTCCTCGAACACGGTGTTGTCCACGTCGATGGTGGAGGTGGTCTTCAGGAACTCCTTGTACTTGGCCACGTCCACATCCAGGTGGGTACAGTCGGCGGTCAGACCGGTGTGCAGCCGGGCAGCGCAGCGGGGGCCCAGGTCACGGCCGATGTTGGTGGCGCCGATGAGGAAGATCTCGGGCTTCTTATCCTCCACCAGGTCGCAGATGACCTTGGTGTAGGCGTCGGTGGTGTAAACGTCCAGCAGCTCGTGGTTGCAGTAGTACACCTTGTCGGCGCCGTAGCCGCCCAGAGCCTTCAGGTACTCTTCCTTGATGTCCTTGCCCAGGACCACGCCGCACAGCTCCACGCCCAGATCGTTGGCCAGCTTACGGCCCTCGGAGAGGAGCTGGTAGCTGGTGGACATGATAACGCCCTCGCGCTGCTCACAGAAAACCCATACGCCCTTGAAGGCGGCGGTATCGCTACTATTGAAAGCCATTCTATTGCTCTCCTTTCGATTAGATAATGTGCTTGTCGTTGAGGATGGAGACCAGCTTCTCGACAGTCGCCTTGTCGGCGCCCTCCATCATCATACCGGCGCCCTTCACCGGGGGAGAGAAGGACTTGTACACATTCGTGGGAGAGCCCTTCAGGCCGATGGTAGTAACATCAATCAGGGGATCGTCCTTCAGAGTCTCATAGTTGTACACTTCCAGAGGCTTCTGGTAGCACTCCATGATGCCGCCGACGCTCATGTAACGGGCGTCGTTGAGCTCCTTCACGCAGGTCAGCAGGCAGGGGGTCTGGACCTTGATGGTCATGTAGCCGTCCTCCAGCAGGCGCTTCACGGTGACAGCCTTGCCGTCCACGTTGATCTCGGCCACATAGGAGACCTGGGGCATACCCAGCTTCTCAGCGATCTGGGGACCGACCTGGGCGGTATCGCCGTCGATGGCCTGACGGCCGCAGAACACGATGTCGTCGTCGTCCACGCCGATCTTCTTGATGGCAGCAGCCAGGATCTGAGAAGTGGCGTAAGTATCGGAACCGCCGAACTCACGGGCGGAGACCAGAACGGCCTCGTCGCAGCCCATGGCCAGCAGCTCGCGGAGCATACCCTCGGCGGGCGGGGGGCCCATGGAAACCACCACGACCTTGCAGCCGGTGGCGTCCTTGATCCGCAGAGCGGCCTCGACAGCAGCCAGGTCGTCGTGGTTGGTGATGGTAGCCATGGCGGCACGGTCCATGGTGCCGTCTTCCTTCACCGCCACCACACCGGAGGTATCCGGGACCTGCTTGACACAAACGATTGCTTTCATATCGTAACTTCCCTCCAGTTCCTTTAGTTCACGCCCAGGTTGGCAGAAATGACCATGCGCTGGACCTCGCTGGTACCCTCGTAGATCTCAGTGATCTTGGCGTCGCGCATCATGCGCTCCACGGGGTACTCACGGGTGTAGCCGTAGCCGCCGAACAGCTGCACACAGCGGCGGGTCACGTCGCTGGCGGTCTCAGCAGCAAACAGCTTAGCCATGGCAGCGTCCATGGTGTAGGGCTCATGGTTCTGCTTCTTCATAGCGGCGGAGTAAACCAGCCACTTGGCAGCCTCGGTCTTGGCGTGCATATCAGCAAGCTGGAACTGAGTGTTCTGGAACTGGGAGATACGCTTACCGAACTGAACGCGCTCCTTGGTGTACTTGATGGTCTCCTCAATAGCGCCCTCAGCCAGGCCCAGCGCCTGGGAGGCGATGCCGATACGGCCGCCGTCCAGGGTCTTCATGGCGATGCCGAAGCCCTTCCCCTGCTTGCCCAGGAGACGGTCGGCGGGGATCACGCAGTCCTCCATGATCAGCTCGCAGGTGGAGGAGCCCTTGATGCCCATCTTCTTCTCGTGCTTGCCCACGGAGAAGCCGGGATCAGTGCGCTCCACGATGAAGGCGGAGATTTCCTTCTTCTTGCGGCCGCGCTTGTCGGTGGAAACACCGGTGATAGCGAAGATCACGAACACGTTGGCATAGCCGGCGTTGGTGATGAAGATCTTGGAGCCGTTGAGCACCCAGTTGCCGTTCTCGTCCTTCACGGCGGTGGTCTGCTGGCCCTGGGCGTCGGTGCCGGCGCCGGGCTCGGTCAGACCGAAGGCGCCGATCCACTCGCCGGAGCACAGCTTGGGCAGATACTTCATCTTCTGCTCTTCGGTGCCGTTCTCATAGATGGGAGCGCAGCACAGAGAGGTGTGGGCGGAAATGATAACGCCGGTGGTACCACAGACCTTGCTCATCTCCTCGACGGCCATGACGTAGGACAGAACGTCCGCGCCGGCGCCGCCATACTCCTTGGGGAAATAGATGCCCATCATGCCCAGCTTGGCCATCTTCTTGACGGTCTCCTCGGGGAACGCCTCGTTCTCGTCCACCCACTCGGCCAGGGGCTTGACTTCGTTTTCGGCAAAGTCACGGTACATCTTACGGAGCATTTCCTGCTCTTTGGAAAGGTGCAGATCCATTTGTTGCCTTCCTCCTAGATATGTATTTCAAAACGGCGGGCGGGAGTGTTTTGGGCTCCCGCCCGTCGCTTCGTGCGTGATAAAACGCAGGGATATTACTTCTTGCTGTAATCGTAGAAGCCGATGCCGGTCTTGCGGCCCAGCTTGCCGGCCCGGACCATCTTCCGCAGCAGCAGGGAGGCACGATACTTGGGATCGTGGGTCTCGTTGTACAGGGTGTCCATGATGGCCAGGCACACGTCCAGGCCCACCAGATCGCCCAGAGCCAGGGGGCCCATGGGGTGGTTGGCGCCCAGCTTCATGGCGGTGTCAACGCCCTCCACGGAGGCCACGCCGGTGTATACCAGATCGATGCCCTCGTTGATCATGGGGATCAGGATCTTGTTGACCACGAAGCCGGGGGCCTCGTTAACCTCGACGGGCTCCTTGCCGATCTCCACGGACAGGTCGCGGATGGTGTTGAAGGTCTCGTCGGAGGTGTGAGCGCCCCGGATGACCTCAACCAGCTTCATGACGGTAGCGGGGTTGAAGAAGTGCATACCGATGAACTTGTCGGGCCGCTTGGTGGCGGCGGCGATGGCGGTGATGGAGATGGACGAGGTGTTGGAGGCCAGGATGGTCTCGGGCTTGCAGATGCTGTCCAGCTCGGCAAAGATGCTCTTCTTGATGTCCAGGTTCTCAATGGCGGCCTCAACCACCAGGTCGGCGTCGGCAGCAGCCTTCAGATCGGTGGTGAAGGTCATGTGAGCCAGGATGTCGGCCTTCTTGGCCTCATCCATCTTGCCCTTGGCCACCAGCTTGTCCAGGCTCTTGTTCAGACGGCCCTCGGAAGCCTTGATGATGTCGTCGTTGATGTCGCGGACGGTAACATCAAAATCCTTCTTGGCGAAGACCTGAGCGATGTCCAGGCCCATAGTGCCGCCGCCGATGACAACAATCTTTTTCATGACAAAAAACCTCTTTTCAATCTGTTTTTAATTTTAAAGAAAGGATGTATCGAACTGAAACAGAGGATGCTTCCTTACTTGTTCTGGAAATGCTTCTCAGCCCGCTTCTCCAGGAAAGCGCCCATGCCCCCGCCCCACCCGGTGCTGCACACCGTGCGGGACCCCCATGATTTCACTCAAATCGCCGGAAATGAATTCCGCCGATTTCAAGGTTTTGGCCACAGGCCAAAACGCTTGACGGCGCAAGCGCCGGGGACTCAGCCATGGGCCAGGTAAGTACTCACTTCCGGATAGTTTACTTGTTCTGGAAGTGCTTCTCAGCGCGCTTCTCCAGGAAAGCGCCCATGCCTTCGTCCTTGTCGGCAGTGCCGCAGCACACGCCGAAGGCCTCGGCCTCAAAGGCGGAGCCGGTGGCGATGTCGGTCTGCATCCCCATGCGGATGCAGCGCTTGGACTCCTGCACGGCGATCTGAGCGTTGGCACAGATGGCGTTGGCCAGCTCCATGGCCTTGTCCATCAGCTCCTCGGCGGGATAGACCTCGCTGACCAGGCCGATGGCCTTGGCCTCATCGGCCTTGATGGTCTTGGCGGTGAGGATCAGCTCCATGGCCTTGGAGATGCCCACGATGCGGGGCAGCCGCTGGGTGCCGGCAAAGCCGGGGGTAATGCCCAGGCCCACCTCGGGCTGACCGAACCGGGCCTTCTCACTGGCCAGACGGATGTCGCAGGCCATGCTCAGCTCGCAGCCGCCGCCCAGAGCGAAGCCGTTGACCGCCGCGATCACCGGCTTGGCCATGTTCTCCAGCTTCAGGAACACGCTGTTGCCGTGCACACCGAACTTCTTGCCGTCGATGGAGGAGAAGCCCTTCATCTCGCCGATATCGGCGCCGGCCACGAAGGAACGGCCCGCGCCGGTGAGGATCATCACATAGATCTCATCGTCAGCAGCCACCTGATCAATGACCGCGTCCAGATCGCTCAGAACCTGGCTGTTCAGCGCGTTCAGCGCCTCCTGCCGGTCAATGGTGACCACGCCCACGTGGCCCTGCTTTTCCAGCTTCACAAAACCCATTATGTTCTGCCTCCTTGTCCTGTAACCTATCTAGAATTGTTATATTTTTAACAAGTTCTTACCTAATAAGTATAACGCACCGCCGCCCAACAGGCAAGTAAAATGCAAGAGAAATTCGTTATTTTTTTATCAATGATTATAGCCAATATGCACAACTCGGTTTCAGAAAGCCGCCTTAACTCTCGGCCGAATTGGCAAACCATATGGTTTTTGGCCCGGTTTTCCCTTTTTTCGCCCTGTTGGCAAGGCGCCGCATTTATGCAATATGTACAAGTGCCGGGGCGAACGCCCCGGCGGGGCTCACGGCACAAAGCGGATCTGCTGCTCCGTGACCAGAGGATGGCAGATCAGCGTTTCTCCCTCCCGCTTTGCCTCATCCATGGCGACAGCGGTAATCTGGCTGTTATCGTAGGTTTTATAATAATAGGTGCCCGTCCGGCCGTCGATGCAGCAGGAGTAGTCGGTGATGTCCCACTTCCCTTCCGGCGTCCGTACCGCCCCCCGGGGCATGGCTACCGCGTCAAGGATGTGAAAGACCTGGCTGACACTGGATATCTCGTCCCGCTCACAGGCGCTGTTCCACTTAAGGAAGGCGGCCCGGACAAAGCGGGAGGCGGGTGACCAGTCTCCCGGCAGGCCCAACGTGCCCATTCCCTGACCAAAGGGACACAGCTCCACCCCACCGAAGCGGTTCTCCGGCTGGGCGGCGGACAGGCCCATATACTGGTTCAGGTTGGTCAGGTGGAAATCAAAGGTGGGGTTGTTGGTCAGCACTCCCACCGGGTCCTCAAACAGTTTCAGACCGTCGGCCATAGGCTCCGCCACCAGAGCCCGCTTTCCGTCGGCCAGGTGCCAATGGAGGGGGGCGTTTGGCATATTGGGGGCAAAGGGGGTATCCAAAATACGGACAGAGCGCAGCTTTTCCTCCGCCTGGTCCATGCTGTCGCAGCTGCCCAGCAGCCAGGGGATCAGCTCATAGGGGGCGGCGGGGGTACCGTCCTTCGAGCCGCAGGGATAACAGGCGTTACCCGGGAAGTTGAGGCCTGCCATATAGAGGCCCTTCTCGTTGACCCCCTCAGCATAGAGGGGGTAGTCCTCCGCCACTGTGGCCATGCCGATGATGGCATAGTGCTTCTTCAGGGTGGGCATGGCTTGAAAGGAAAACGGGTAATTACGTGGAGTAATGACCACCTGCTGGCCAAACTGGTATTCCAGATCCAGGTTCCGCCCAAAATAAGTGTGGTCGGTGGTAAAGGTCAGGCTGGTACACATGGCTGACGCCTCCTGTATTCAAATGAAATGCCTTCCGGCGCATCCCTTAGTGTGACTGTCCCCGCTCCAGGTTATCCGGACTCTGTTGCAAAAAGGGCCTGCCGGAGCAGGCCCTTTTCTGTTTTAGCCGCACTTGGAGTAGCCGCAGTCACGGCAAGTGACGCAGCCGCCTTCGTGCTCCAGCTTCGCCCCGCACTCAGGGCAGAACTTGGCAAGCTTGGCCTCGGCAGGAGTCATGCCGGGCCGGGGAATGGGAGCCGCAGCCTTGGTTGCCGCACTGATGGGAGCAGGAGCGGGCTCGTGGGTGCCCTTGGACACCTTGAGCACCTTCTCCAGAGCCTTGGCAATGGCGTCAGGGCAGGAGGTCACCGGCACACCGGGCTGGCGCAGGCAGGAGGGACAGCGGATGCCCTTGAGCTGCTGGATGATCTCCTTGGGGTCCATGCCGGAGCGGATACCCACGCTGACCAGCCGGGCGGTGGCCTCAGACTGGCTGGGGCAGCCGCCGGCCCGACCGGTGTTGGTGAACACCTCGCAGATACCGTTCTCATCATAGTTTACAGTGATATACAGGTTGCCGCAGCCGATGCGCACCTTCTCGGTGAAGCCGGTGGTCACCGCCGGGCGGGGCCGGGGCTGGATGTGGCCATAAGCCTCCTGAGGCACCTGGCACTCCTCACACACCCGGCCGGTGGGGGCGGGGGCAGCCTCCTTACCGTCGTTGACCTTGCCGATGTTGAGCACCTGCTCGTTGCGGCTGCCGTCCCGGTAGATGGTGGTGCCCTTGCAGCCCAGGGTATAAGCCAGGCGGTAGACCTCGGCCACCTCGGCCTTAGTGGCGGAGTTGGGGAAGTTCACCGTCTTGCTGACGGCGTTGTCGGTGTACTGCTGGAAGGCGGCCTGCATCTTCACGTGCCAGATGGGGGACACATCGTGGGCACACACAAATACCCGCTTGATCTCCTCGGGGATACCGTCCACATGGGCCAGAGAACCCTGCTCCACAATCTGCTTCATCAGAGCCTCGGAGTAGATCCCCGCCTCCACCAGCTTGTCCTTCAGAATCTGGTTGGTCTCAATGAGGTGGGTATTGTCCATGACGTTGCGGATATAGGCATAGGCAAACACCGGCTCCACACCGGAGGACACGCCGGCAATGATGGACAGGGTGCCGGTGGGGGCGATGGTGGTAACAGTGGCATTGCGGATGGGCTTGCCGTCCTTGTAGATACTCTGGTCAAAGAGGGGGAAGGCACCCCGGCTCTCGGCCAGCTTCTCGCTCTCCTGGTGGCCGATGGTGTTGATGGTGTCCATGATCTCCTGGGCCAGGGCCACACCCTCCTCGCTGTTGTAGGGCACACCCATATAGAGGAGCATATCGGCAAAGCCCATGACGCCCAGGCCGATCTTCCGGGTAGAGCGGGTCATCTTGTCAATCTCGGGCAGGGGGTACTGGTTGACCTCAATGACGTTGTCCAGGAAGTGGACGGCGGTACGGATGGTCTTTTCCAGCTTGGCCCGGTCCAGCACCCAGCCCGCCACGGTCTTGGTGATGTGGTTGACCAGGTTGATAGAGCCCAGATTGCAGCTCTCATAGGGCAGCAGGGGCTGCTCACCGCAGGGGTTGGTGGACTCAATCTCGCCCTGGCTGGGCACCGCGTTGTCCCGGTTGAGCCGGTCCAGGAAGATGATGCCCGGCTCGCCGGTCTGCCAGGCGGAGGTGACGATGGTGTCAAAGACCTCCCGGGCCTTCAGCTGGCCCATCACCCGGCCGGTGGCCGGATCCACCAGATCGTACATCCCGTCCGCACTCACCGCCTCCATAAAGGCCTCGGTGATGCCCACGGAGATGTTGAAGTTGGTGATCTCGGAGGTATCGTTCTTGCAGGTAATAAAGTCCATAATATCGGGGTGATCCACCCGGAGGATGCCCATGTTGGCGCCCCGGCGGGTACCGCCCTGCTTTACCGCCTCGGTGGCGGCGTTGAACACCTTCATAAAGGAGATGGGGCCGCTGGCCACACCGCCGGTGGAGTTGACGGTGGAACCCTTGGGACGCAGCCGGGAGAAGGAAAATCCGGTGCCGCCGCCGCTCTTGTGGATGAGAGCTGCGTTCTTAATGGCGTCAAAGATGTCCTCCATGGAGTCGGCCACCGGCAGCACAAAGCAGGCGGACAGCTGCCCCAGAGGGCGGCCGGCGTTCATCAGGGTGGGGGAGTTGGGCAGGAAGTCCAGATTGGTCATCATCTCATAGAATTCCGCCGCCGTGGCCACCACATCGGCCTTGGGGTCAAAATGGCGGTCGCCTTCGGCTACCGCGTTGGCCACACGACGGAACAAGCCATCCACCGTCTCGGTGGGATTCCCCTGCTCATCCCGGGCCAGATAACGCCGCTCCAGTACAGCCTTGGCGTTTTCAGAAATGGGCATATCGTATCTCTCCTCTGAGTGTATTTCAGTTCTAAGCACAAGATATTGTATCATGAAAAACGCCCATGTCAATATGTCCGATTTCTTGCCCTTTTCACCCGTTCTTGCTATAATGGAGCCCGGAAGCCCTTGTGCCTGAAGCAGGTGCGAATTTCGGACCGTGCTTTGACGGCCCGGCTGGGCTCAATTTGGATTTATTTTTGTGCGAGGTGACGGAATGGATCTCCATCAACCGGACCGGGCCCAACTGCTGCGCCCCCACTGTCAATGGTTCTCCCGGCTGGGATGGGCCCTGTTTGCCCAGATGGCCGCCATGCTGGCGGTCCAGCTGTTGGTGGCCGGCATCGTCCCCAGCGTTCTGAATCACCCCATCTCCCGCTGGTGCCTCTCCGTGGGCTCAGCCTACGGCGCGGGAGTACCCGCCTTCTGCCTGGTGCTGCGCGGCGTGCCCGCCCCGGGCCCCTCCGCACGCCGCCCCATGGGGCCGCTGAACCTGGGCAAAGCCCTGGTGACCACTCTTGGTCTGGTCTATTTGTCCAATCTGCTCACCCTGCTTCTCACCCAACTGATTGGGATTCTCCGGGGCCAGGCGGTCACCAATCCGGTGGACAGTCTGGCCGGCTACCCAACAGTACTGAACCTTCTGCTGGGCTGCGTCATTGCGCCCCTGTCAGAGGAATATCTCTTCCGCTATTTGCTGCTGAACCGACTGCGGCCTTACGGGGATAAATTTGCCATCCTGGCCTCCGCCCTGTGCTTCGGCCTGTTTCACGGCAATCTGAATCAGCTGTTCTATGCCTTTGCCGTGGGGGCTCTCTTTGCCTATGTGGTGCTCCGGACCGGCTGCCTGTGGCAGTCCATCCTGCTCCACGCCCTGATTAACTTTACCTCGGTGGGTCTGGTGCCCCTGCTGGAGCTGCTGGGCCAGACCGGAGAACTGCTGACCTCCCTGCTGGTGCTGGGGTCCATCGTGGTGGGCATGACCTTTCTGGTCACCAGCTGGCGGGATATCAAACTGGAACCAGGCCTGGTCCCCTTCTCCGAGGGCATGAAATGGCGGCTCTTCTTTGAAAATCCCGGCGTCATCGCTTTCTGTCTGCTGGCACTCATCCTGATGGCCAGCTATGTTCTGTAACCTACCTCAAGCGGAAAAGGCGATTTAGCCGCACCCCCTGGGCCTGGAGGGCCGCCAGGTAGAGCACCACACCGAAGAGGGTGCAGCCCCCCACCGCCGTCCACTCCCCTACTCCGCTGTCCAGCAGCACCTGAAAGAGCAGGTTGCCGGTGAGGCCCGTCAGCAGGGCCGCCAGGCCAGGGGCTATCCCCCAGTCAAAGAGCCGCAGCTTCAGCCCGGTGACTCGCCGCACCTGGAACCAGTTCAGGAACGCCCCCAGGGCGGAGGAGGCCACCACACCCACCCAGTAGCCGCCGATCCCCACACCGGGGAGTCCCAATAACAGATAGGTGCAGCCCAGCTGCAGCCCGCCGGACAGAATGGAACTGCGGGCTGCAGCTTTTTGTCTGCCCAGGCCGTTGAGGGCGCATCCCAGCACTGCCTGCCAACAGGACAGCAGCACCCCCACCGACAGAGGGAGCAGATACCGGCCTACTCCTTCCTCCCGAAAGAGAAGCTGACCCAGGGTAGGGCCCACCACTACCAGCAGAGCCATAGCAGGAAACATAAGCACCGAGGTAGCCAGCATAGACCGGTCGATCCGCCGCCGGATCAGCGGGGTGTTGCCCAGGGCTGCCCCCTGAGCCAGCTTGGGCATAAGGACCAGCCCCAGGGCGCCGATGAAGGCGGTGGGCAGGCAGAGCATGGGCATGGTCATGCCGCACAGCACACCGAACTCCTCCATGGCCCGGCTCACCTCCGCCCCGGCGGCCACCAGCCGCTGGGGGATAAGCACCGCGTTGGCCGAGCCCATCAGGTTGCCCAGCAGGCTGGTGAACCCCACCGGCAGGGCTATGGCCAGGATCTGGCGGTTCATCCGCCGGGAGGCCCCCGGCTCTCCCAGTTTCTCCCCTGCCAGCCTGCGGCGGGCCAGCAGCATCAGCGTGATGGAGGAAAAGAGTTCGCACACGATCATGCCCACCACGATGACGGCCACAGTCCGCTCCGGATTCTGGGGCAGGAAGAGCACCAGCAGCCCGAGAACCGCAGCCGCCCGGATGACCTGCTCGCACAGCTCCACCGCCGCCGGGGGCCGGATGGCGCCGGTACCGTAGAAAAAGTGCTTGTGCAGGTTCTCCACACCGGTAAGGAGAATACAGGGCAGCAGCAGCAAAAGCCCCATCTGGGTGCGGGCATCCCCCAGCAAGTACACCGAAATAGGGTCATACAGCAGGGCAGTAACCGTGGCCAGCACCCCAAACAGTCCCAGAAAGCACAGCAGGCACCGGCGGAGCACCTGGGCCGCCGCCCCCCGCTGTCCCCGTGCGTAGTATCCGGCGGACAGGTTGGATACCGCCGCCGTCAGCCCCACCGCCGTCAGAGAGAGCAGCACAGAATAAACCGGCATAATGAGCTGGTAGAGGCCCATGATCTCCGCCCCGATGAGGCGGGAGAGTAAGATCCGGTAGACAAAGCCCAAAAACTGCCCGGCAATGCCGGTGCCGGTGAGCAGCAGGGTGCCGTAGAGCATAGATGTCCGGTCGAGCTTCAATGGGCCCTCCCCCTTTCAATGGTCCACTTCCACTCTATTCCGCAGGGTCGTCCGGCATACATCCAGAAACCTTTTGACAAATGACGGCAAAGGTTTTATCATAGAACCGTATATTTTAGTGAATTGCAGTATAAAAGTGAGGAATCCCTATGATTGCCACCGTCATCAATGTGGTCCTGATCCTGCTGGGCAGCTGTCTGGGCCTTCTGTTCAAAAACCGCATCAGCCCCCGCTTTGCCTCAGGCATCACCTTTGCTCTGGGTCTGTGCACCATGGGTATCGGCATCACCGGCATGATCGGCACGGCGGACACTCTGTGCGTCATTGTGTGTATGGTGATCGGTACTCTGATCGGTGAGGCAATCAATATTGAGGGCCGGATGGACGGCGTGGGGGAGCTGCTTCACCGGAAACTGCTCCGCAAGGATGAAAACAGCCGTTTTGTGGAGGGCTTCGTCACCGCCTCCGTCCTCTTCTGCGTGGGCGCTATGGCCATCAACGGCGCTATGGAGGCGGGTATGAACGGCAATTATGATATCCTGATCTCCAAGTCTGTGATGGACGGCGTCACCGCCATCACCTTCTCTGCGGCCATGGGCATCGGCGTAGCCTTCTCCGCTCTACCGATTCTGGTGTATGAGGGCGGCATGACTTTGATTTTCGGCCTGGTAGGCCAGCAGATCGACCCAGCTATCGTCAATGAAATGAGTTCCGTGGGCGGCACCATTATCGTCGGCATCGGCATCAATATGCTGGGTCTGCCCAAGGAGAAGCTGCGGGTGGGCAATATGCTCCCCGCCATCTTCCTGCCTCTGGCCTATATTCCCATCCGGGACTGGCTCATGGCAACGCTGGGTTAAACGGTATAAAAAAACAGGACGCATAATGCGTCCTGTTTTTTATGCTCAGTTGAACTTATAGATCTTGCGGGCCAGCCGGTACAGCTTCACCGATAGTTTCCGGCCCTGATAGCCGGGGATATTGCCTACAAAGGAGAGGGAGCGGTACTTGTACTTGTGGTAGAGCCCCACATCCTTATGCCGCAGGTACTCCCACAGCTCAGTCTTTTTGCCCAGGGCCTCAGGAGAGCCGTCCAGAATGAGGAAGATGGAGGAGATGGTCATCATCATGGACAGGTAGCTGCTCATATACCGGGCCAGTCGGGGCTGCTGAGCGTGGAGTTTGCGGAGATCGTGGCTGTCGATCATGATCTTGTTGACCCGCAGCTGCTGGTCCACCCGGCCCACCATCACCTGCTCGTTGACGCTCTGGTCAGCCCGGCCGATGAAGTAGCGGTACAGATCAATGTCCATATAATAGATCCGCTTCACATAGGGCAGAGGCTGGTAGACAAAGATGTTGTCCACATAGAAGGTGTGCTTGGGCAGCTCCAGGCCGCAGTCCCGCAACAGCTGGGTGCGGTAGATCACGCTGTGCATCAGCAGGAACTGGGAGGGGCGGAACCGGCCCACCTTGCTCCAGGAAAAGATCTTGTTCTGGGGGAACACATTGGTGTACCGGACCACCTTCTGGGTGTTGTCCTCCACGTGCTCGTAGACGTAGTTGGCCACGAACATATCCACCGGCTTCTCCATTTTGGCAAACTTCCGCAGTTTCTCCAGAGCCTTCTGGAGGGCGGCCTCATCCAGCCAGTCGTCGGAATCCACCACCTTGAAATAAAAACCGGTGGCGTTTCGGATGCCCTGGTTGACGCCCTCACCGTGGCCGCCGTTCTCCTGGTGGATGGCCTTGACGATGTT
This sequence comes from Flavonifractor sp. An52, assembly GCF_002159385.1. Classification (NCBI taxonomy): domain Bacteria; kingdom Bacillati; phylum Bacillota; class Clostridia; order Eubacteriales; family Oscillospiraceae; genus Flavonifractor; species Flavonifractor sp. An52. Next base: position 60,019 of record NZ_NFIB01000007.1, on the reverse strand, counting down.
GGGATACTGGGCAGCGTAGCGGTCGCAGATGGCGGGGGTATCGTCCTTGGTGGAGCCGTCGTCCACCAGGATAATCTCAACGTCCTCCCCGCCGGTAAGCAGGGTCTCCACACAGTGCTCCATGTAGGCCGCGGAGTTGTAACAGGGCACCGCGAAAGTAATGAGCTTTGACATATGTACCTTTCCTCACTTCAACAGATCATCACACAGCGCCAGAGCCCGGGCGGCGATGGCATCCATGTTGTAATACTTGTATTCCGCCAGCCGGCCCAGCAGGTGGAACCGGGGGAAGCGGTCGGCCTCTGCCTTATATTTGGCGTAGAGGGCGTTGTTGGCCTCATTGATAATGGCGTAGTAGGGAATCTCTCCCTCCGCCCCGGTGTAGGCGCTGGAGTACTCCTTCATAATGGTGGTCACTCCGGGCAGATCCTGGCCGGTGAGATACTTGAACTCGGTGATACGGGTATAGTCCTGGTCCACGGTGTAGTTCACCGTGCCGTGGCTCTGCCAGTAATCCACCGGGTAGGTCTCAAACCGGAAGGTCAGGGTGCGGTAGGGCAGCCGGCCGTACTTGCAGCCGAACAGCTCGTCCGCCGCACCGGTATAGATTATCGTACCATCGAAGGGCTCCCCGTCCAGCAGCACCGCTCCGTCGGCCAGGGTCAGGCGTTCCCCGGCGTCAACATTCAGCTCCACGGTGATGTCCGGATGGTCCAGCATCCGCTCGAACATGGGGGTATAGCCCTCCTTGGGCATCCCCTGATGAGTGTCCTGGAAGTAGCGGCAGTCCTCGGACAGGAACACCGGCACCCGGGCGGTGGTGTTGGGGTCGATGTCCTCCGGGCGCTGTCCCCACTGCTTCATGGTGTAGTGGACAAAGACGTGCTCGTACACATAATCGGCCAGAGCGGCGATCTCGGGATCGGGATTCTGCCGCAGCTCCAGAATGGTGACCTTCTTCTCTGCGCCGTAGGCAGCGATGAGCCGCTTGGCCAGACTGTCGGCCTTCTCCGCTCCGAAGGCCGCCCGCATGGACACCAGATTGAATGGCACCGGCATTTCCATCCGGCCCTCTTCCGCCGGAATGTTGGCCACCACCTGATGCTGATAGTTCAGCCAGGGGGTGAAGCGGGACAGATAGTCAAAGACCCGCTTATCGTTGGTGTGAAAGATATGGGGACCGTACCGGTGGATGAGCACACCGGCCTGGTCAAAGCAGTCGTAGGCGTTGCCGCCCACATGGTCCCGGCGCTCCAGCACCAGCACCTTTTTCCCGCCCCGCTCGGCCAGCTCCCGGGCGCAGATGGCACCCGCCATACCGGCGCCGATGACCAGGCAGTCAAATGGATGACCCATGGTATCCGTCCTCTCTCATTGGAATGATCGCAGCGATTGGATGCGGCCATATGCCCAGTCCAGGCATATAACGGATTCATTTTAACACAGAATCAAAGAAATGGGGGAAAAGAATCCATTAAGTTTTCCTTAACGGTGTTATCGGTCCGAAGCCCGGTGATCCACCCGGGGGGCAGCTCCGCCCAGGAAGCACTCGGCATAGTGATCCATGGCCCGCTGGATGACCTGAATGGCGGCCTGCCGGTCGTTCACGTCACCGGCCACGGCCTCCTTGCCCTCCAGAGCCTTGTAGACCGTGAAGAAGTGGGCCATCTCATCAAAGATGTGGCCGGGCAGATCCATCAGATCCTGATAGGTATTATAGGTAGGATCGGAGAAGGGGATGGCAATGATCTTTTCGTCGTTCTTGCCGCCGTCCAGCATGGAGATATAGCCCACCGGATAGCAGCGCACCAGAGTCAGGGGGTCCATGGCCTCGGAGCAGAGCACCAGCACGTCCAGGGGGTCGCCGTCGTCGCCGTAGGTCCGGGGAATGAAGCCATAGTTGGCGGGATAGTGGGTAGAGGTGTGGAGCACCCGGTCCAGAATGATGAGACCGGTCTCCTTGTCCAGCTCATACTTCTTCTTGCTGCCCTTTGGAATCTCAATGACCGCCACAAAGTCCTCAGGCTGGATGCGGCTGGGGCTGATATCATGCCAAATATTAGACATCTCTGTATCTCCTTTTATTTTATGATCTGCTTATGTCCGTTCTGGATCGTCAGACGGACACAGAATAAGCTGATTCAGTAATCATTATTATATCTTTCCTCCCGAAAGAATACAATACCTTGCCCCGTTCATTTTTCCACGTTTTGTCTTTTTCTGCCCACTGCTCCAAATTGGCCGGTATTCCTTTTGTAAAATGGGACATCCTACAATGTAAAGTCCGGAAACCACTGGGAGAGAGCAGCTTTACTCATTCTTTACAATTCGTTGAAGGACAACTTTACAATCGGTCGTTATACTGTAGCTTGTTCCGAGACACCAAGAATACATTGCATGATTGGAGATTGAACACCATGAAAAAGAGAACTCTTGCGCTGATGCTTTCCGCCGCTCTGTGCGTGGGTATGCTGGCCGGCTGCGGCGGCGGCGATGCCGGCAGCGCCAACAGCCCCGCCGGCAACACCAACAGCCCCGCTGTGACTGAGTCCGAGACTCCCGACAACACCACCGAGCTGACCGGCACCGTGGTCACCAACGGCTCCACCTCCATGGAGAGCGTGATGGGCTCCCTGACCGAGGCCTTCCGTGAGGTCCAGCCCGGCATCCAGGTTCAGTACACCGGTTCCGGTTCCGGCGCCGGCATCACCTCCGCTCAGGACGGCACCGCCGACATCGGTCTGGCCAGCCGCGACCTGAAGGATGATGAGACCGGCGTGAAGGCCATCACCGTGGCCAAGGACGGCATCGCCATCATCATCAACCCCGAGAACCCCGTGGCTGACCTGAGCGTGGAGCAGATCGCTCAGCTGGCCACCGGCGAGATCACCAACTGGTCTGAGGTTGGCGGCAACGACGCTCAGGTCGTGTTCATCGGCCGTGAGGCCGGCTCCGGCACCCGCGACGGCTTCGAGTCCATCACCGGCACCACCGATAACTGCAAGTACCAGAACGAGCTGACCTCCACCGGCGAAGTGATCGCCAACGTGGCTTCCAACCCCGACGCCATCGGCTACGCCTCCCTGTCCGCTGTGGATGACACCGTGAAGGCCATCACCGTGGGCGGTGTGGCTCCCACCGAGGAAACCGTTCTGGACGACACCTACGCCATTCAGCGTAACTTCAACTTCATCGTCAGCGACAGCACCGAGCTCTCCGACGCGGCTCAGGCCTTCATCGACTGGGCTACCTCCGCTGATGCCGCCGATCTGATCGCCGGCGCCGGCGCGGTGCCTGTGGCCGAGTAAATCCATCCGCCGTTTTGATTGCCCCCTCGGTCACGAGGGGGCAATCTCTATGACTACAACTCTTTTACGAAAGGCCGGTCATCAACCATGAAACAAAAGCTCCGACCGTTGGAAGTGACCATGAACCTGCTGTTCTTCCTCTGCGGTTTCATCGCGGTCGTCTTCGTCCTGTTCATCAGCATCTACCTGATCATCTCCGGCCTGCCCGCCATTAAGGAGATCGGGCTGGTGGAATTTCTGTTCGGGACCAAGTGGGCCTCCACCGCAGCAGAGCCTTCCTTCGGTATCCTTCCTTTTATTCTGACCTCCATCTACGGCACCGCCGGCGCCATTGTGCTGGGCGTTCCGGTGGGCTTTATGACGGCGGTATTCCTGGCCAAGATCGCCCCGCCCAGAGTCGCCTCCGCCGTGCGCACCGCGGTGGACCTGCTGGCAGGCATCCCCTCGGTGGTCTACGGCCTCATCGGCATGATGGTGCTGGTCCCCGCCGTCCGGGAACTGTTCAACCTGCCTGACGGCGCCAGCCTGTTCTGCGCCATCATCGTGCTGGCCGTCATGATCCTGCCCTCCATCATCTCCGTGTCCGAGACCGCCCTGAAGGCGGTCCCCAAGGAGTATGAGGAGGCCTCCCTGGCCCTGGGCGCCACCCACATTGAGACAGTGTTCCGGGTAAGCGTTCCCGCCGCCTCCAGCGGTATCGCCGCCTCTATCGTGCTGGGCATCGGCCGTGCCATCGGCGAGGCCATGGCCGTCATCATGGTGGCCGGCAACGTGGCCAATATGCCCTCCCTCTTCTCCTCCGTCCGCTTCCTGACCACCGCTGTGGCCAGCGAAATGTCCTACGCCTCCGGCCTCCAGCGTCAGGCTCTGTTTTCCATCGCGCTGGTGCTCTTCCTCTTTATCATGCTTATCAATGTGATCCTCAACACGCTTCTCAAACGGAAGAAGGGGTGATATACTGTGATCGAAATGAAACCTCTTTCCGGAAAGCGGAAGGCCTATGACCGTACCCTCCGTTTCCTGCTCTACTTCTGCGCGATCCTGACCTGCGCGCTGCTGGTGTTCGTCATCGGCTATATCTTCATCAATGGTCTGCCCCACATCTCCTGGGAGTTCCTGACCACCGAAACCAGCTATATCAAGGACACCATCGGTATCCTGCCCAACATCCTCAACACGGTCTATATTGTGGTGGTCACCCTGATCTTTATCCTGCCTCTGGGCGTGGGCGCCGCCATCTACCTCACCGAGTACGCCCGCAACCGCCGGCTGGTGGGTATTCTGGAGTTTGCCACCGAGACCCTCACCGGCATTCCCTCCATCATCTTCGGCCTGGTGGGTATGCTCTTCTTCTGTCAGTTCATGGGTCTGAAGGCCTCCCTGCTGGCCGGCTCCCTCACCCTGGTCATCATGACCCTGCCCACCATCGTCCGCACCACTCAGGAGGCCCTCAAGACCGTGCCCCAGTCCTACCGTGAGGCCGCTCTGGGCCTGGGCGCCGGCAAGTGGCGCATGATCCGCACGGTGGTGCTGCCCTCCTCGGTGGACGGCATCGTCACCGGCTGCATTCTGTCCGTGGGCCGCATTGTGGGCGAGTCCGCCGCCCTGCTCTTTACCGCCGGCATGGGTATGGCCCTCAATGACTTTTTTGCCTCCTTCGATCACTTTATCCACTCCTCCGGCGCTTCCCTCACCGTGGCTCTGTATGTGTATGCCAAGGAGCGGGCTGAGTTTGACGTGGCCTTTGCCATTGCCGCCATCCTGATGCTGCTCACCCTGGTCATCAACCTGACCGCCAAGCTGGTGGGCAAGAAATTAAAGAAGAAATAAGGAGTTCCAACCATGGATGAAAATACGATTCTGTCTGTGAAGGGGCTGGACCTCTGGTACGGCCAGACCCAGGCCCTGAAGGATGTCAGCGTGGACATTCCCGAAAAGCAGGTCACCGCCCTCATCGGCCCCTCCGGCTGCGGCAAGTCCACCTTCCTGAAAACCCTGGACCGGATGAACGATCTGGTCCCCGGCATCAAGATCACCGGCTCCATCCAGTACCGTGGCCAGGAGATCTATGACTCCAAAGTGGACGTGACCTGGCTGCGCAAGCAGATCGGCATGGTGTTCCAGAAGCCCAACCCCTTCCCCATGTCCATCTACGACAACATCGCCTACGGCCCCCGCACCCATGGCATCAAGAATAAGAGCCGTCTGGACGACATCGTGGAGAAGTCCCTCCAGGGCGCCGCTATCTGGGACGAGGTGAAGGATCGCCTCAAAAAGTCGGCTCTGGGCCTGTCCGGCGGCCAGCAGCAGCGTATCTGCATCGCCCGGGCCCTGGCGGTGGAGCCCGACATCCTGCTGATGGACGAGGCCACCTCCGCTCTGGACCCAATCTCCACCTCCAAGATCGAGGACCTGATTGCCGATCTGAAGAAGGACTACACCATCGTCATCGTCACCCACAATATGCAGCAGGCCACCCGTGTGTCCGACAAATGCGCCTTCTTCCTGCTGGGCCAGCTCATCGAGTTCGGGGATACCACCCAGCTCTTCTCCGTGCCCAAGGATAAGCGCACCGAGGACTACATCACCGGCCGCTTCGGTTAACAGGAGGCTCTCATGAGAAAAACCTTTGACGCCGAGCTCCAGGAGCTCAATTATGAAATGATCGACATGGCGGCCGCCGCTGAGGACGCCATCGACGTGGTGGTGGAGTCTCTGGCCTCCAGCGACGATGCCGCCGCCAAATCCGCGGTGGAAATGACCAAGCACATGGACGAGATGGAGCGGGACATCGAAAACCGCTGCCTGCGTCTCCTCCTCCAGCAGCAGCCCGTGGCCCGGGACCTGCGCACCATCTCCGCCGCCCTGAAGATGGTCACCGACCTGCAGCGCATCGGCGACCAGTGTTCCAATATCGCCGAGATCTCCCTGCTTCTGAAGGAGCAGCAGCAGACCCAGACTCTGGCCGACATCCGCACCATGAGCCAGAAGGCCGGTGTCATGGTGAAGCGGGCCATTTTCGCCTACGTCAACCGGGATACCGATTCGGCCAACGCCGTGGTCAGCCTGGACGACGAGATTGACCAGCTCTTCCGCACCATCAAGAGCGAGCTGGTGGAGCTCATCGTGGAGAACCGGGAGACGGCTGACCAGGCCATCGACCTGATTATCATCGCCAAGTATCTGGAGCGCATCGCGGACCACGCGGTGAACATCGCCCAGTGGGCTATTTTCTGTGTCACCGGAGAGATCCAGCTCCAGGCCTGAGCCCCCAATACGAAATGGAAGGTGATCCCATGTCCAGAGCCATCGTGGTGGTGGAGGACGACGAGAGCATCCGTGAGATGCTCCGGTACTATTTTCAATCCGTAGGCTATACCGTTCGCCCCTATGAATCCGGCGAGGCCATGTTCGAGGGCGAGACGGCCCATAGCCTTCCCGTGCTGTTTATTCTGGACATCATGCTCCCCGGCATGGATGGTCTGGAGATCCTCCGCCGCCTGCGGGAGGGCCGGGACACCGCCGAGGTGCCGGTCATCATGCTCACCGCCCGCAGCGCTGAGATGGACCGGGTGGCCGGCCTGGAAAACGGGGCCGACGACTATGTGGTCAAGCCCTTCGGCATCATGGAGCTCCAGGCCCGGGTGAAGGCGGTGCTTCGCCGCACCGAGCGCCGGGGCGACCAGGTGCTGACCTGCGGGGATCTGGAGATCGATCCCGCTGCCCGGGAGGTCCGCAAGGGCGGTAAGCTGGTGGACCTTACCTTCAAGGAGTTTGAGCTGCTCAAGCTGCTGTGTGCCCGCCGGGGCGTGGCCCTCACCCGGGACGAGATCCTCCAGACGGTTTGGGATTACGACTATACCGGCGAGACCCGCACTGTGGATATGCACGTCAAGGCCCTGCGCCAGAAGCTGGGCGACGACGTGGTCACCACGGTCCGGGGCGTGGGCTATAAAATGTCCTGACGGCCTGCCGCCCTGCCGGGGCGGCTGCCGTCACACCACGGGCGGCCTCCATCCGCCCGTTTTCCCATTATCTGCGAGAGGAGCCTATTATGAAGAAACGAATCATCGGCGCAACACTGCTCACCGTGGTGTTCGCCCTGCTGATCTCCAATGTCGTGGGGGTCCTGATGTTCCGCAGCCGGGAGATGGACGCCGCCCGCTCCACCCTGCAGGAGCTGCTGGAGCTGATGGACGCCCAGAGCGCCATCACCGAGCCGGAGGCTTTGATGGAGCAGTTCCATGCCGCCGCCCCCGACAAGCGGCTCACCATCATCGACACCGACGGCACCGTGTTGGCCGATACCGACGCGGACGCCTCCCAGCTGGAGGATCACAACAGCCGTCCCGAGGTGATTGACGCCGAGCGCTCCGGCTGGGGCGAGGCGGCACGCCATTCTGATACCCTTGGAACCTCCATGTTCTATGTTGCCAAGCGCTTTGCCGACGGCATGATCGGCCGTGCTGCCATGCCCCTGTCCTCCATCAACTCTCTGGTGATGAGCGGCGTCTGGGGTTTCCTGATCGCCTCCATTGCCGCCCTGCTGCTGGCCTTCCTGCTGTCCCACCGCACCGCCAACCGTATCATAACCCCTCTCAACTCGGTAGGCGGCGCTCTCCAGGGCGTATTGGACGGCAAAAAGACACCCGGACTGGAGGATCTTCAGGCCGACGACGAGCTGCGTCCCATCCTGCGCTACATTGACAAGCTGATGGATCAGCTGGGCGGCTACATTCAGTCCATTACCGCCGAGCGGGACAAGGTCAGCCTGATCTTGGACTGTATGGACGAGGGCCTGATCCTGCTGGATGAGGAAGGCAAGGTGCTGGCCATCAACCGGGCTGCCCGTACCCTGTTCGGCTTCCCTGAGGGAGAGCAGGAGGACGGCGCTCTGCTGCTCACCCGCAGCCGCCGGCTCCGGGAGGCCATCCATGACTGCCAGGAAAAACATTCCTCCATTATGCTGGATGTGGATGCTCTCACCGAGGATGCCCGCTCCCTGCGGCTCTTCGTCTCCCCCGTCTCCGGCCGCCAGTATGAGGGCCAGCCGGTGGGTACCTCCATCCTGGTGTCCGACGTCACTGAGCTGAAGAAGGCGGAGGGTATCCGCAGTGAATTCACCGCCAACGTGTCCCATGAGTTGAAAACTCCTCTGACCAGCATCAAGGGCTTTACCGATATGCTGTCCAGCGGCATGGTAACCTCTCCCGCCGATCAGAAGCGGTTTATCACCATGATCGGCGTGGAAGTGGACCGGCTCATTGATCTCATCAACGACATTCTCAAGCTGTCCGAGCTGGAGTCGGTGGCCATTGACCAGACCGAGGAGCGCTCCGCGGTGCTGGACGCGGCCCATGACACCGCCTCCCTGCTGGAGCCCTCCGCCAAGGCCGCCGGTGTGACCCTGGCCGTAGAGGGCGAGAGCGTCACCGTAGGCGTCCCCATGAGCCGGCTGAAGGAGCTGCTCTTCAATCTGATGGGCAACGGCATCAAGTACAGCGAAAACGGCGGCACGGTGACCACCCGTGTCCATGTACAGGACGGCAAGGCTGTGATCTCGGTGGAGGACCACGGCATCGGCATCCCCGAGGAGGACCAGAGCCGGGTATTTGAGCGGTTCTATCGGGTGGAAAAAGGCCGGGCCCGCAAGAACGGCGGCACCGGCCTGGGGCTGGCCATCGTCAAGCACATCACCCAGCTTTACGGCGGCACCGTCAGCCTGGAGAGCCAGGTAGGCAAAGGTTCCACCTTCACTGTGATCCTTCCCATTCCCAACAACTAAGACAAATCCCCTGCCGGTTCTCCGGCAGGGGATTTTTTATGCCAGAAACGTGCCCGCCCCGGAGCCTTCCGGAGCGGGCACGTTTTGCTTTGTTCGTTTGGAGTTTGCTTGGATTACTGATGGATAGCGGTACCAGTCTTGCCGGCCACGCCGTCCTTGGCCTTCTCCAGCAGGGTGATGAGGGCGGAGCGGCCGGGAGCGCTCTCAGCGAACTCCACAGCGGCCTGCACCTTAGGCAGCATGGAGCCGGGAGCGAAGTGACCCTCAGCGATGTACTTGCGAGCCTCGTCGGGGGTCAGGGAGTCCAGCCACTGCTCGTTGGGCTTGCCGAAGTTGATGGCCACCTTCTCCACGGCGGTGAGGATGATGAGGGTATCGGCCTCCACCTGCTGAGCCAGCACGCAGGAGGCGAAGTCCTTGTCGATAACGGCAGCAGCGCCCTTCAGGTGATGACCCTCGGTCTTGTAAACGGGGATACCGCCGCCGCCGCAGGCCACGACCACCAGGCCGGCAGCCACCATGTCACGGATGGACTGGATCTCAATGATGGACTGGGGCTTGGGAGAAGCCACCACACGGCGATAGCCGCGGCCGGCGTCCTCGATGACGTTGTAGCCGCGCTCGGCCACCATCTTGTCGGCCTCTTCCTTGGTCATGAAGGCGCCGATGGGCTTGGTGGGATTCTGGAAAGCCTTGTCCTCGGGGTCCACCTCCACCTGGGTCAGCACGGTGGCCACGCCCTTGTTGATGCCCCGATCCAGCAGCTCCTCCCGGAGGGCGTTCTGCAGGTCGTAGCCGATGTAGCCCTGGCTCATGGCCACGCACACGGACAGGGGGCAGGGGATGTACTTCTCCGGCTCGGAGCGGGTCAGCTCGGCCATGGCTTTCTGGATCATGCCCACCTGGGGACCGTTGCCGTGGGCAATGATGACCTCGTGGCCCTCTTCAATCAGATCCACGATGGCCTTGGCGGTCTGCTTCACGGCGATCATCTGCTCAGGAAGATTGTTGCCCAGAGCATTGCCGCCCAGGGCGATCACGATACGCTTGCCCATGTTAAAACACCTCTTAAATGGAATAAAAGCGGCGCTGTTTACGCCAAGTATTTCGGATGTGAAATAGCGGGGCCCGTCCGCACAGATACAGGCAGGTTGACCTATGCGGACGGGCCTTTAAAAGGAAGGGGAAGGAAAAATGGAAGTCAGATATGGATCAGAATCTTACTTCTGGAACCAACGGGCGATGCCGCGCTCCTCCAGGGCCTTCAGAGTGGCCTGGGGATCCTTAACCTTAGCCAGGAAGATCATAGCGGCGATGATGTAGGGCTTGTAGGAAGCCTCCTTGTACAGAGGATCACGATAGCGATCAAACACGGAAGCCTCGACCTCGCCGTCCTTGCAGGACACGTCGTTGATGTCGGCGGGCAGGCAGTGCATATACAGAGCCTTGCCGTCCTTGGTGGTCTTCATCAGCTCCTCGGTGCAGCACCAATCCTTGTGGTTGGCGTTCTGAGCCAGCAGCTCCTTCTCCAGAGCCTTGATGCCGTCGGTGTCGCCCTCGGCGTACAGGTTGGTGCGCTTCTCCATGGCGGCGAAGGGAGCCCAGCTCTTGGGATACACGATGTCGGCATCCTTGAAGGCCTCAGCCATGCTGTTGGTCTTGGTGAAGGTGCCGCCGGACTTCTCGGCGTTCTTCTTGGCGACCTCCTCGACCTCGGGCATAACCTCGTATCCCTCGGGGTGAGCCAGGACGACGTCCATGCCGAAGCGGCTCATCAGGCCGATGATGCCCTGGGGCACGGAGAGGGGCTTGCCGTAAGAGGGGCTGTAAGCCCAGGTCATGGCGATCTTCTTGCCCTTCAGGTTCTCAACGCCGCCGAAGTGATGGATGATGTGCAGCATATCGGCCATAGCCTGGGTGGGGTGGTCGATGTCGCACTGCAGGTTGACCAGGGTGGGCTTCTGCTCCAGAACGCCGTCCTTGTGGCCCTGGGTCACGGCCTCAACCACTTCCTTCTGATAGGTGTGGCCCTTGCCGATGTACATATCGTCGCGGATGCCGATGACGTCGGCCATGAAGGAGATCATGTTAGCGGTCTCGCGGACGGTCTCGCCGTGAGCGATCTGGCTCTTGCCCTCGTCCAGGTCCTGAACCTCCAGGCCCAGCAGGTTACAAGCGGAAGCGAAGGAGAAACGGGTACGGGTGGAGTTGTCGCGGAACAGGGAGATGCCCAGGCCGGACTCGAAGATCTTGGTGGAGATGTTGTTCTCACGCATATAGCGCAGAGCGTCGGCCACGGTGAAGACGGCCTCGATCTCGTCGTCGGTCTTGTCCCAGGTCAGGAAGAAATCGCCCTCGTACATCTCCTTGAAGTTCAGGGCATTCAGCTTGTCGATATACATCTGCAGAGTCTTGTCCATTGCAATCGATCTCCTTTTCAATATTTAGTCGGTTGGTGGATGGATACGGGTTTCATATCCGCAGGGGCGGCTTGCGCCGCCCCATATGGCCTATGTCAGCGCTTCTTACTTAATGTCGTTGTTGGTCTTGCCGGCGCGGAACTGGGTCACGTCAGCGGTCTTGTTCTCCTCCTTGTACAGGCCGGGCACGGCAGCGTACAGGGCGGCGCAGGAAACCAGGTCCTGCTTCCAGGTGATCTCGTTGGGGGCGTGAGCCTGAGACTCAGCACCGGGGCCGAAGCCCACGCAGGGGATGCCGTAGCGGCCCTGGATGGCAACGCCGTTGGTGGAGAAGGTCCACTTGTCGATCAGAGGACGGTGACGCAGGTGCATGGCGCCGTCGGGCCCGATGCGCTCCTCGCCGAACAGGGCGTGGTGGGCGTCGGCCAGAGCCTGAACGTGAGCGGCGTTCTCCTTGTTGATCCAGGTGGGGAAGTAAGCCTCGGTCTCGTACACCTCGCCGGTCCAGGAGGGACGGTCGTACATATACATGGAGACCTTCACGTCGTCGCCGTACTTCTTCACGTTGGGCAGGTTGCGGATCTCATCCAGGCAGGAATCCCAGGTCTCGCCGGCGGTCATGCGGCGGTCGATGGAGATGGAGCAGGAGTCAGCCACAGCGCAGCGGCTGGGAGAGGTGTAGAAGATCTGGGAGGTGGTGCAGGTGCCGCGGCCCAGGAAGCGGGCATCCTCGTAGTGCTCGGGGTTGTACTTGGGGTTGAGCATCTTCACGAGGCCCTTGATCTCGGTGGAGTCGGCATCGTCGTTCTCGTTGAGGGCGCGCACGTCCTGGAGAATGTCAGCCATCTTGTAGATAGCGTTGTCGCCGCGCTCGGGAGCGGAGCCGTGGCAGGAAACGCCCTTCACGTCCACGCGGATCTCCATACGACCGCGGTGACCACGGTAGATGCCGCCGTCGGTGGGCTCGGTGGAGATAACGAACTCAACCTGCTCCTTCTTGATGCCGTTGGCGGGGAAGAACTTGTTGACGATGTACTGCCAGCACATACCGTCGCAGTCCTCTTCCTGCACGGAGCCGACGACCATGATCTTGTAGCCGGCGGGGATCAGGCCCAGATCCTTCATGATCTTGGCGCCGTACACGGCGGAAGCCATGCCGCCCTCCTGGTCGGAACCGCCGCGGCCGTAGATGACCTCGTCGTCCTCATAGCCCTCGTAGGGATCGTGGGTCCAGTTGTTGATATTGCCGATGCCCACGGTGTCGATGTGGGAGTCGATGGCGATGATCTTGTCGCCCTCGCCCATCCAGCCGATCACGTTGCCCAGGCCGTCGAACTCGGCCTTGTCAAAGCCCAGCTTCTCCATCTCGGCCTTGATGCACTCGCAAACGCCCTTCTCCTCGCAGCTCTCGCTGGGGATGCGGATCATGTCCCGCAGGAAGCGGGTCATGTCGGCCTTATAACCTTCGGCAGCAGCTTTGATCTTCTCAAAATCCATGGTAATGACCTCCATTTTCAATTTATTTCACGGTTTCATCGGGACATTTCCCGGTCAGCACAAACTTAGTAAGGCTTCTGGGGGGTGTCGATGGTGGGATACTCGCCGTCCCAGATCACCCGACGGAACTTCAGGGGATCGGTGTTGCCCTCGGTGGAGAACATGAGCACCTGGCTGAAGCGGTTGAGCTCCAGAGCGTCGCGCAGCTCCTTGTAGGTGTCGTCGCACATGATGGCGTCCAGCACGCCCATACCCACGGCACCGGACTCGCCGGAGATCACAGTGGGATCGCCCTTGACAGGCACGCCCAGCATACGCATACCCTTGGCGCTCACCCAGTCGGGGCAGGAAATGAAGGCGGAAACATGGTTGCGGAGGATGTCCCAAGAGATGGTGTTGGGCTCGCCGCAGGCCAGACCGGCCATGATGGTCTGGAGGTCGCCGGTGACGATGCGGGGCTTGCCGTCGTTGGCCAGAGCACCCTGATAGAGGCAGTCAGCAGCGCGGGCTTCCATTACCACGAACTTGGGAGGATCGTTGGGGAACAGGTTGGTGAAGTAACCCACCACAGCGCCGGCCAGAGAGCCCACGCCGGCCTGCACGAACACGTGAGTGGGGCGGTTCACGCCGCACTGACGGAGCTGATCGGCAGCCTCGTTGGCCATGGTGCCGTAGCCCTGCATGATCCAGGAGGGGATCTCCTCGTAGCCGTCCCAAGCGGTGTCCTGCACGATGACGCCGTGCTCGGTCTGCTCAGCCTCGGCGGCGGCCATACGCACGCAGTCGTCGTAGTTGACTTCCTCGATGGTGACCTTGGCACCCTCCTTGGCGATGTTGTCAAAGCGGGACTTGGCGCTGCCCTTGGGCATATGTACCACAGCCTTCTGGCCCAGCTTGTTGGCAGCCCAGGCCACGCCGCGGCCGTGGTTGCCGTCGGTGGCGGTGAAGAAGGTGGCCTGGCCGAACTCCTTGCGGAAGGCCTCGCTGGTCAGGTAGTCGTAGGTCATCTCGGAAACGTCCCGGCCCATCTCCTTGGCAATGTACTTAGCCATGGCGAAGGAGCCGCCCAGCACCTTAAAGGCGTTGAGGCCGAAGCGGTAGGACTCATCCTTCACATACACGCCGCCCAGGCCCAGGTACTTGGCCATGCCCTCCAGCTGAGCCAGGGGGGTGATGGAGTACTGGGGGAAGGAGCTGTGGAAGAAGCGGGCCTTGGCCACGTTGGACAGGGACATGACGTCCAGCTGCTTGTCGTCGCTCTTCGGCATTTTATTGAGGACCCATTTGAGCTGGTCTTTCATCGAACACTCGCCTCCAAATTTTCTTTGCGCACTCGCAAACTTTCTTTTGTTTTCTGAGACCATCATACCACTTGTTTTCCAGTTGTCAAGAGGAAATCAGAAAAAAATATTGAGATACTAAAAATTTTTTTGGTGACGTCTCAAACCCTCTGGTTTCAGTGGGTTTTCCCCCCTCCCCTCTTCCCGGTCAGAGCAAAAAAGGAGGCCTCAGAGCGGTGGTTTTTCCACCGCTGATCTGAGGCCCCCTGGAAGGTCTTTGGGCGGCCTCCGTGACTGGGTAACTGGGTATGAGCGTTGCTTACTTTTTGTAGTAGGTCTTTTCCATGGGCAGGCTGGTGCGCAGGATGTGATCCTTGGCGTAATAGGCGCCCTGGACAGCCGGTGCAGTGGGGATGGTGGCGATCTCACCGATGCCCTTGGCGCCGTAGGCGAAGGGCAGCAGCTCGTCCTTCTCCACATAGATGGCGTGGATATCGGGGATCTGGTTGGACCGCATCAGGCCCAGAGTACCGTACTTGGCCTGGGGCACACAGTCCTTCAGGGGGAAGTCCTCGGTGAGGGCGTAGCCTAGACCCATGAGCACGCCGCCCTCGATCTGACCCTGGATGGAGGTGGGGTTGACCACCTTGCCGGAGTCGTGGGCTGCGTAGACTTCCTTGACCTGACCCTCGTCGTCCAGGATGACCACATGGGTGGCAAAGCCGTAGGCCACATGGCTCTTGGGATTGGGCTTGTCGGAGCCCAGCTTGTCGGTGGGATCGAAGAACTCGGCGAAGTATTCCTTCCCTTCCAGCTTGGACAGGTCGCCGTTCACCTCGTCCATATCCTTCTTCAGATCCACGGCGGCCATACGCACGGCCTCGCCGGTAATCAGGGTCTGACGGGAGCCGGAGGTAGTGCCGGAGTCGGGAGCCACTTCAGAGTTGGCACCCATGTTCCGCAGCAGTAGCCGGGGCAGCCCGGTGGTCTGGGAGAGGACCTGGAGGAAGACGGTGGCGCAGCCCTGACCGATGTCGGAGGCAGCGGCATACAGCTCCACCATGCCGTCACGCACCACCAGCTTGCAGCGGCCCTTGTCGGGCAGGCCCACGCCCACGCCGGCGTTCTTCATGGCGCAGGCGATGCCCGCGTGATCCATGTTGGCCTCGTACACGTCCTTGACCGCCAGCAGGGTCTCCTTCAGAGCGGTGGAGCAGTCGGCGATCTGGCCGTTGGGCAGCACCTTGCCGGGCTCAATGGCGTTGCGGTAGCGGATCTCCCAGGGGGAGATGCCTACCTTCTCGGCCAGCAGGTTGATGTTGGACTCCAGGGCAAACTCGCTCTGGCACACGCCGAAGCCACGGAAGGCGCCGGCGGGAGGATTGTTGGTATAGTAGCCGAAGCCACGGATGTCGGTATTCTGGTAGCAGTAGGGGCCCACGGAGTGGGTGCAGGCACGCTCCAGTACGGGGCCGCACAGGGAGGCATAGGCGCCGGTGTCGAAGTAGATCTCGCAGTCCAGACCGGTAAAGATGCCGTTCTCATCGCAGCCCAGGGTGAAGGTACCCTCCATATAGTGGCGCTTGGGGTGGAAGTTGATGGACTCCTGCCGGGTGAACTTCACCTTCACCGGCTTGTTCACCTTCAGGGCCGCCAGCACCGCCAGGTGCTGCACGGACACGTCCTCCTTGCCGCCGAAGCCGCCGCCCACGAACTTGTTCTCCACCACGATGCGGTCGGGCTCCCAGCCCAGCATGATGGAGATCTCCTTCCGGGTGTCGTACACGCCCTGGTCGGAGGTGTACACCTTCACGCCGTCCTTGTAGGGGAAGGCCACGGCGCACTCGGGCTCCAGGAAGGCGTGCTCAGTAAAGGGAGTCTTGTAGCTCTGGGTCACCACATACTTGGAGTTGGCCAGAGCGGTCTTGGCGTCGCCACGGGTCACATGGCGCTGCTGGCACAGGTTGCCGTTGGGGTGGAGCTTGGGCGCATTCTCGGCCATGGCCTCCTGGATGGAGCGCACCGGCTCCAGCTGCTCGTAGCTGATCTTCACCAGCTTCTTGGCCTGGGCCAGCACCTTCTCGTTCTCAGCCACAACTAGGCAGATGGCGTCGCCCACGCAGCGGGTGATATCGCCCTTGGCGATGAACACATCCCAGTCCTGCTGGATGTGGCCCACCTTGTTGTTGGGCACGTCCTCGGCGGTGAGAACGGCCAGCACGCCGGGCAGCTCCAGGGCCTTGGAGGCGTCAATGTCCAGCACCTTTGCTCTGGGATACTGGGAGCGGATGGCGGAGGCATGAACCATACCCTCCATCTCGATGTCGTCGCAGTAGGCGCCGCTGCCCAGCACCTTGCCCCGCACGTCGGTGCGGAAGGCCCGGTCGCCCACGCCGTAGATGTCGCCCTTCTCCAGCTCGGGGTCGATCTTCTCCTCCCCCCGGAGAATGGCGGCAGTGAGAGCAATGCCCTCAATGATCTTCTTGTAGCCGGTGCACCGGCAGATGTTGCCCCGGATGGCCTTCTTGATGTCGGCCTCGGAGGGATTGGGGTTCTGGTCGATGAGGGCCTTGCCCGCCATCACCATGCCGGGGATACAGAAGCCGCACTGGACGGCGCCCACCTTGCCGAAGGCGTACACAAAGGCCTCCTGCTCAACCTGGGACAGGCCCTCTACGGTGAGGATGGTCTTACCCACCGCCTTCTTGGTGGTGAGGACACAGGACTTGACGGCCTTGCCGTCCACCACGATGGTACAGGTGCCGCAGGCGCCTTCGCTGCACCCGTCCTTGACGGAATAGAGGTGCAGATCGTCGCGCAGATAGCGCAGCAGGGGCTTATCCTCCTCGGTGGTACGGAGGACGCCGTTTACGGTAAAAGAATAGCTCATCTGTGGTCCCTCTTTCCTATGCAAAGTCAGCCACGGTAAAGACGCCGTCAGCGTCCACAATCACGCCCCGGGGGCACTTTACCGCGCACATTCCGCAGGAGATGCAGCGCTCCGGATCGATGACCGCGTGGTTGTCCACCATGGTAATGGCGGCCGCCGGACAGTTGCGCTCGCACATACGGCAGGTGATGCAGCTGACGTCGCAGGCATTCCGGGCCACGGGGCCGGCATCCTGATTGGAGCAGCGGGGCACGATGGTGGTGTCCGCGTCCACCAGACGGATCAGGCCCTGGGGGCAGGCCTCCACGCACAGGCCGCAGCCCACGCAGGCCTCCCGGTCCACCACGGCAGCGCCGTGGACACCGATGTGGATGGCGTCCAGACGGCAGGCCTCCACGCAGCTGCCCAGGCCCAGGCACCCCTGAGCGCACTCCAGCACTCCGTCGGCAAAGGCCTGCTTTGCCATGCTGCAATCCAGGTAGGACAGATCCGCCTCTCCCCGGCGCTTGGCCCGGCTGCCGCCGGCGCAGTACACCATGGCGATACGGTTGTTTTGGGTCGGTGCCATGTTGGGTTCCTCCTTACACAGGGCGGGCTCCAGGGATTCCCGCCCGGTCAGTATTCCATCGTCCAATCCACCTATCCCCCACGCGCACGCAAAGCCTCAGTCAACACTGAGGCGATGCGCGCTGCCGTGGGGGGTGGCAGTGGAACCGATTTACACTTTTACTTCAGCAGATAGCTGTAGCTGTCATACACAGCGCAGATCAGCTTGCGCAGGGGCTCGTACAGACCGCAGCCGGCGTCGGCCACATCGTACTCCTTGACCTGGCCGCCCAGACGGACCCGGGTCTTGGTGCCTTCCAGCTTCAGGAAGCCCTCGTTCTCGCTGTTGACGAAGTCCTCCTCGCTCCAGAACAGGGTGAACTTATCCTTGTAAGGACGGCTGTCGTAGGGGCAGAAGGTGCCGCAGTTGCCGCACTCGTTACACATACCATCCACATGGATGATCTGGCGCATCCGCATACCGGGCACGGTGATGGCCACGTTGGCACGGTTGGGGCACACCTCGGTGCAGGTCTCGCACACGGTGGCACAGCCCAGGCAGCGGATGTCGTCGCAGCTGCTGCAATCGGTGCAGACGTCGCCGCGCTTGGCCAGAGGCTTCTGGTAGTCGGGGTTGACGTTCTTGTCCACATAGACGTTCACGTCGAAGTCCTGAATGGCGCGGGCAGCCTTGGTAGCGCCGGCAATGGCCTCCACCACGGTGCCGGGGCCCTTCTGGCCGTCGCCGATGACGTAGACGTTCTTCACGGAGGACTCCAGGGTGTCGGCGTTGACCACAGCCTTGCCGCGGTTATCCACTTCCAGGCCGTTGGCGGTGTACAGCTCGGTGTCCACCTTCTCGCCCACGGCGGTGATGACGGTGCAGGCGGGGACCTCAACCACCTTGCCGGTGTCCACGGGGGACCGGCGGCCGGAGGCATCGGGAGCGCCCAGCTCCATCTGGTGGCAGGTGAGCACGCCGTCCTTCACGCCCACGGGAGCCAGCAGCTCGCAGAACTCCACGCCGTCCTCCAGAGCCAGCTCCAGCTCCTCCTGATCGGCGGGCATATAGCGCTTGGTGCGGCGGTAGACCAGGGAGACCTTCTCCACGCCGGGGATGCGCTTGGCGGCCCGGGCAGCGTCCATAGCGGTGTTGCCGCCACCGATGACCACCACGTTCTTGCCCAGATCCAGGCTCTCGGGGGCCTTCTTGGCCTTCTCCAGGAACTCGATGACGTTCATTTCCTCGCCGTACTCCATGCCGGCGCTGCCCTTGTGCCAGGCGCCGGTGGCCAGGATGACGTGGGTGTAACCCTTACCAAAGAGGTCCTGCACGCTCTTGACCTCGGTATTCAGCTCCACCTTCACGCCCATGGCGTTCATCAGCTTGACGTCGTTGTCGATGGCCTCATCGCTGATACGGAAGGCGGGGATCACGTGACGGACGATGCCGCCCAGGGAGTCCTTGCGCTCAAAGATAGTCACATCCACACCGGCGCGGCCCAGGAAGTAGGCGGCGGACATACCGGCGGGGCCGCCGCCGATGACGGCAACCTTCTTGCCGGCCACAGGAGCAGCGGGCTTCAGCTTGGGCAGCAGGGCCTCAAAGCCGCCCTCGGCAGCCTTCAGCTTCTGGGTGCGGATGTACACGCTCTCGTCATAGGCGTTGCGCATACACTTGTCCTGGCAGCGGTGAGAGCAGATGGTGCCGGTGATGAAGGGCAGAGCGTTGCGGTGGGTGATGATCTGGAGGGCCTCCTCGTACTTGCCCTCGTTGACCTTCATCAGGTAGGCAGGGATATCCTGCTCAATGGGGCAGCCGTTGCGGCAGGGGGCCTCGAAGCAGTCGATGAGAGGCACCTTCTTGTCCATCTTGCGGCTGGGGATGGGCTTCATGGGCTTCTGGTAGTGGGCGTCGGTGACGAACTCCTGCACCAGAGCCTGGGCCTTGGCCACGTCCACGCCGGTCCAGGGCTCATAGCTGATGTCCATCAGCTCCTTGCCGATCTGGCTGAAGCGCTGATAGCCGCCGGGCTTCAGGACGGTGGTAGCCATGGTGATGGGCCAGATACCGGCCTCAAACAGCTTCTTGATGGAGTGGATGTCGGCGCCGCCGGAGTAGGAGATGCGCAGCTTGCCCTTGAACTCCTTGGACAGCATCCCGGCCAGGGACAGGGACAGGGGGTACAGGGAGCGGCCGGACATATACATCTCCTCGCTGGGCAGCTCGCCGGCCTTCACATCCACGGGGAAGGTGTTGGTGATCTTCACGCCGAACTCCAGGCCCCGCTCGCCGGTGAGCTTCATCAGGCGGTGGAACATGGGGATGGCGTCCTCCCACTGCAGGTCCTCCAGGAAGTGGTGGTCGTCAAAGGCGATGTAGTCAAAGCCCAGACCGTCCAGGGTCTTGCGGGCGAACTCATAGCCCAGCAGCGTGGGGTTGCACTTAATATAGGTGTTCAGGTTCTTCTCGGTGATGAGGTAGGTGGCGATGCGCTCGATCTCATCGGGGGGGCAGCCGTGGAGGGTGGACTCGGTGATGGAGTCGGACACCTTGGGGGAGATGGCCTTCACATAGGCCTCATCCACGTTCTGGAACTTATCCAGGTTAGCCAGAGCCCAGTCCATGCATTCCTTCCAAACCTCGGTCTGGGAGGCGTCCATCATGCCGTTGATGTACTTGTCCACCTTCTCGCTCTTGATGCCGGCCAGGTCGTAGCCCACGCTCATGTTGAACACGAAGCCGTTGGGATCGCCCAGCTCCAGCTCCTTGGCCAGCAGCTTGCAGGCGAACCAGGCCTTGACGTACTCGGCGAAAGCCTGGGGCACATACAGCTCGGTGGACCACTCGCAGTTGTAGCACTCGTCGGCGGCGGTGATGCAGGGCTTGTTGACGCACTTGCTCAGCTCGTCGCCGTCCATGACCTGAACGGTCTTGACCTCAAAGAAGCGGCTGCCGGCGGCGTAGGCGGCGATGATGTTTTGGGCCAGCTGAGTGTGGGGGCCGGCGGCGGGGCCGTAGGGAGACTCGATCTTCTCCTCAAAGATGGGCAGGGTCTTGCCGTTGCTGTGCTTGACCAGCTTGGACACGCCGAAGATGGAACCCTGGCTCTTATACTCGCTGAGGATCCAGTTCATCAGGTGGGCAAAAGGCATGGGACGCATAATATCGCTCATAATCAAAACCTCCAGTTATCGTTATAACTCGGAATTACATTTTGTTTTCAGTTTTGGGGCTTTTCTCAGTAAGTGCAGTGGTTCAGTTCGCCCCACAGCTTCTTGGACTGCTCCATGCACCAGGCGTTGATCTTGTCCTCGTCAATGCCCACGAACTCGCGGTCCTTGTACAGCACCTTGCCGTTGATAATGGTGGTGCGGCAGTTCTTGCCCATCATGCCGAAGAGCATATGGCCGTCGATGTTGGCGTCGGAGAAGGGAGTGAAGGGCTTGTAGTCCATCACGATCACGTCGGCAGCGGCGCCGGGCTTCAGCACGCCCAGAGGCTTCTTGAAGTAGCGGGAGCAGATCTTGGCGTTGTTCTGGAAGAGCATCCCGGTGGCCTCGCACCAACCCACGTTGGGCTGACAGACGTTGTGGCGCTGCATGGGCAGCAGGACCTTCAGGCTCTCCAGCATATCGTGGGTGTAGGCGTCGGTGCCCAGGCCGATGAGGATGCCCCGGTTGTACAGCTGCAGCACGGGGGAGCAGCCCACGGCGTTGCCCATGTTGGACTCGGGGTTGTGGCAGACCATGGTGTTGGTCTCCTTGATGATGTCCATCTCGGCGGGAGAGACGTGGATGCAGTGGCCCAGCATGGTCTTCTCGCCCAGGATGCCGTTGTACAGCAGGCGGTTGACGGGGCGGCAGCCGTAGTTCTGCAGGGAGTCGTACACGTCGTTCATGCCCTCGGCCACGTGGATATGGAAACCGGTCATTCCGTCGTTGGCCTTGACCATCTTCTCAAAGGTCTTGTCGGAGATGGTAAACAGGGCGTGGCCGCCGAACATGGCCTTGATCATGTCGTCGTCCTGCTCCTTGGCCCACTTAGCGAAGTCGGCGTTCTCCTGAATGGACTGATCGCACTTCTCCTGGCCGTCACGCTCGGACACCTCGTAGCAGAGGTTGGCGCGCATACCCAGCTCCTTGCACACATCCTTGATGGCAAAGAGGGAACCGGGGATCTCACAGAAGGAGGCGTGGTGATCAAAGATGGTAGTCACACCGTCCCGGATGCAGTCCAGGATGGTGGCGTAGGCGCAGGCGCGGGTGCCGTCCAGAGTCAGGTGGCGGTCGATGTACCACCACTGGCCGTCCAGCACCTCAAAAAAGTTGGTGGGGTTGAAGCCGTTGATGGACAGGCCCCGGGCCAGACCGGAATAGATGTGAGTATGGACATTGATAAGGCCGGGCATGATGACGCCGCCCTTGGCGTCCACGAACTCGGCGTCGGGGTACTTGGCCTTCATGTCGGCCAGGGAGCCGACCTCCTTGACCACCTCGCCGTCCAGAACAACGGCGCCGTCTTCCAGATAAGGGAGCTCCTCGCTCCGGGTGATGAGTCTGCCATTACCGACCAGCAGCATAGTAAGTTCCTCCTTTAAATTTCGTTCTTTTTCTCCGTAAAAAAATTGCCCATTCCTGGTGGAATGGACAGTACAAATTCGTTCTTCGCCAGGTTGCATCCGCAACCCAGCCGAATTCCATGTCCATCCAGCCCGTGCGCGAAAGCACTCCGTTGCAGCTACAACTTTTTATATGGAAATTTGTGCATCTTGCATAGTTTCATTCTCTCGTTGTTTTTATGTTACCACACTTCGCACGGATATGCAATACTTTTGTTAGAAAAACAAAAAATTTTTTAGGTCCACAAAATGAGTTGAATCTGAGCTGAAATGTGGTAAAATGATAGAGATATATTTTACCGTCTGCCGCTGAATCGGTAACCTTTGGTGCCCATTCCTCCGGGGGTGCCTGCCGCTCTGGCGCAGACTCTGAAAGGAGGGAATCTACGTGCCAGAAGCATCTACCCTGCAATTCCTCTTCAAACTGGCCAAAGGGATCGCCAGCCAGTTTGGTCCCAACTGCGAGGTGGTGGTTCATGACCTGGCCACCAACGATCCGGAAAGTTCCATCGTCGCCATTGAAAACGGGCAGGTTACGGGACGGAAGGTGGGCGATGGACCGTCTCATGTGGTCCTGGAGGCCCTGCGGGGCAATCAGGACCAGCTGCAGGATCACCTGTGCTACCTAACCCGCACCAAGGACGGCAAGATCCTCAAGTCCACCACCATCTACATCCGGGATGACGACGGCACCCCCATCGGGATCTTCGGCATCAACTACGATATCACCCTGATGCTGGCCATGGAGACTGCGCTCAAGCAGTTCACCGCCACTGAGCGGGAGGAGAAGGAGCCCGAGCCCATCTCCCGCAATGTCTCCGATCTGCTGGATGAGCTGATGGAGCAGAGTGTAAAGATCGTAGGCAAGCCGGTGGCGCTGATGAATAAGGAAGACAAGGTGAAGGCCATTCAGTTCCTGAACGACACCGGTGCCTTCCTTATTACCAAAAGCGGCGACAAAGTATGCAAGTTCTTCGGAATCTCCAAGTATACGCTGTACAGCTACATTGACGAAGCTAAGGAATGATCCCAGGAAAGGGCCCGGCTCCCCAAGGAGCCGGGCCTTTTGCCGTCTTCAGTTTATTTGCTTTCCTTTTCCTTAGGCAATACCAGATTAAGGATGATAGCCACGATGGTGGCGACCACTACAGAGGAGGAACCAAACACAGTGTTGACCCACTCGGGAAAGCCCTCGCCAGCCAGGCAGCCGGATACCTGAGTGATGCCCACGCCCAGCGCCACGGACAGGCCGACCACAGAGCTCTTGCGTGCAGTAAAGCCGCCCTCGGTGATCATACGGATGCCGGTCATCGTGATAGTGGCAAACACAGAGATGGTAGCGCCGCCGATGACGCACTGGGGAATGGTGGTGAGCAGGGAGGCAAACTTGGGCATCAGGCCAGCCACCAGCAGGATGCCGGCAGCCAGGGTAAAGACGGCACGGTTGATAACCTTGTTGACCGTAACGATACCCACGTTCTGGCTGTAGGAAGCGGTGGGCAGGCCGCCGAAGAAGGCGCCCAGGATGCTCATGACGCCCTGTCCGATGATACCGCCGGACAGCTCACGGTCAGTAGGCATCCGGTCCATGCCGCCCATGGTGGTAGAGGACAGGTCGCCGATGGTCTGTACCGCGTTGACCACATACACGATGGCCAGGGAGACGCAGGCAGAGGGCACGAACTTGATCTCAAAGGGCATGACCTCGGGCAGAGCAAACCAGCTGGAGGTGCCCACACTGGTGAAGTCCACCATGCCCGTGAAGTAGGCCACGATGTAACCCACAATCATACCAATCAGAATGGCACCCAGCTTGAAGATACCCTTGGTAAAGTTGGACAGGACGACCACCACTACCAGGGTGATGAGGGCCACGACCCAGCTCTTCACATTGCCGAACCACTCGGTGCCGGCGCCGCCGGCCATATACTTGACAGCGGTGGGATAGAGGGACAGGCCGATGGTGAAGATCACGGTGCCGGTGACCAGGGGCGGGAACAGAGGACGGATCCACTTGACGAACACGCCGAAGACGATGGCCACGATACCGCCGATGATCTCAGCGCCCAGAATCGTTGCGATGTCAAACTGTGCGCCAATGGCCTGGAGGGTGGGGATGTACGCAAAGCTGATGCCCATGATGACGGGCAGACCGGAGCCGATGCGCCGGAAGATGGGGAAAAGCTGGAGCAGAGTGGCAAGGGCGGTCAGGATCAGGGAGACCTGAATCATCAGGGTCTTCTCTGCTTCGCTCAGACCACAGGTGTTGGCAACCAGAATAGCAGGCGTAATGATACCCACTACCGCGGCCACCACGTGCTGGAGGCCCAGGGGGATCAGCTGACCCGGCTGGGGGATACCGTTCCATTGAAATACGGTATCAGAGTTCTTTGTTTTTGGTGTACCCATTCCAATCACCTCACAAAAATTTTTTTGCCCAAATAGTTTTTTTGCTCAACCAAACTATAACCCATTTAAACTTCAGATGCAAGTGAAAAATGGAGCACGCCCCCCAAAATTCTTTCCCTTTTTTTGTGCAAATCATGAAATTATATCCAGAATATTAGGGCAGATCTTATAACTTTAGTATCCTTCACAAACTAAATAGTTTTAAAAATGCGAGTTGACTTTCACTTATTGACCGCTGTCGTTCAGGGGTGGACTTTCCATAGGAGATATGCTAGAATGGCCCTGCTGCCTGTTTCCGCGTTTTTTCTCACATTTTATGGTTCAGAAAGGATGTACTTCTATGGGCACTACACTCAGCACCCTGAGCAATCTGGCGATCTACATCGCGCTGGTAATTCTGGGCGCACTGATCGGCTCCCGGCCCGGGGTACGCAGTCGTCCCCTGGTATGGGTGGGCAAGCTGCAATTTGTAGCTCTGATGATTCTGATTGTTACCCTGGGCGTCAATCTGGGCGCCAATGATGAGGTCATTGCCTCTCTGGGCCAGATCGGTCTAGCCGCGCTGCTCATTACCGTGTTGGCTATGTTTGGCTCCATCCTCTTTCTTACCCTACTGCGCCGGTTCGTCCTCAAGCTGAACCATGTGGGTCTGCCCCGGGGCAGCAACCAGACCGGTGAAGATACTGCCCACTCCGCAGGCAAGGCGGACAACTCCCTCACCAAATGGATCGTCATTGCGGTAGTGCTGGGTATGCTGGCCGGCCGCTTTGTATTTCCCCCCGCCGTCACCGCCCACTGCGGTACCGTCATCAACTTCGGCCTCTACCTGCTTCTATTTATGGTAGGTATGGATATGGGCAAGCAGGGCACCTTTGTCAGCGACATCAAGACCGCCGGTTTCCAGGTGCTGCTGGTTCCGGTGGCGGTGTGCGCCGGTACTCTGGTCTTTGCCGCTTTGGCTGGTCTTTTTCTCCCTCTCGGCATCAAGGACTCTATGGCCGCCTCCGCCGGCATGGGCTGGTACTCCCTGGCCCCCACTCTGCTGGCCCCCTATTCCCTGTCGGTATCGGCAGTAGCCTTTCTGTCCAATGTGATGCGGGAGATCTTCTCCATCCTGGCCATTCCCTTTGTGGCCCGGTATGTGGGCTATGTGGAGTGTGCCGCCCTGCCCGGCGCCGCCGCCATGGACACAGTGCTGCCGGTGGTGGTGGGAGCTACCCATGAGCGTATCACCATCTATTCCTTTACTTCCGGCGTGGTACTCTCCCTGGCGGTGCCCGTTCTGGTACCTGCCATCGTTGCTCTGCCCATCTGAGGAGGCGCTGTTATGGAAATTGAACGCCGCTGGCTGGTGCAGGACTGGCCCAACCTGTCCCCCGCCGCTACCTTCTATATGGAACAGGGCTATTTTTCCACCCGTCCCGCGATCCGCATCCGGGAGGAGACCCTTGAAGGGGGAACTACCGCCTATGTCCTCTGTTTCAAAGGAGGGGCCGGTCTGGTGCGGGAGGAGATCGAGATCTCAGTAGATCAGGATCGCTACCAGCGTCTGAAGGCCATGCTTGGCAAGCCCATGATCCAGAAGGAGCAGCACCGCTATCCCCTGCCCGGCGGATTTACGCTGGAGGTCAACTCGGTAGACCCCCACCTGGAAACCGGCTTCTTCTACGCTGAAGTGGAGTTTCCCGACGAGGCCTCCGCTCTGGCCTGGACGCCGCCCGAGGAGCTGAAAGCCTATCTCTCCCAGGAGGTCACCGGACAGCCCGGTGAGAGCATGGCAGCCTACTGGGCACGAACCCGAACGGAATAAGAAAAGCCCTGCGGCAATGCCGCAGGGCTTTTTTCAGATCAGTTTTTGGAACAGAGCGCAAGCTGTTCCCAGCAGCGCATCCGGGAAATCGAAATCCGTTCTGTGGAGCGGCTGATGGTCCTCCCCGTCCCCCAGCAGGAACATGGCCCCCTCCGCCTGGCGGAGATACCATCCGAAATCCTCCGAGCCCCGCATGGGCTCTTCCATCTCCACCACCGGCAGGCCCAGGGCCTGGGCGGCCTTTTCCACCCGTTCCACCCCGGCGGGGTGATTAGCAGTCTCAGGGAACACATCCTGCTCCTCTATGGTCAGGGTCAGGCCGTCCTCCTCCGCCGCCTGGCGGGCCAGATCGGTCACCTGTTGGGACAGGGCGTCCAGCTCCTCCTGGTACTGGGCCCGCAGGGTGAGCAGAAGCGCCCCCCGGTAAGCTGAGATGCCAAAGGCCGGCTCTCCCACAGCTATCTGGACCACAGTGGCCATTACAAGGCCCCGGTGGTCCTCCTGTCGGGTCAGTCCCGGCAGGGCGCCTACGATCCGAGCCACCGCCTGGGCAGGGTTACGGCCCAGCTCCGGGGTGCTGGCGTGGGTAGACACCCCTTCAAAGCGATAAGTCACGCCTTTGGAGGCGCAGTTCATGGTACCCTTCCGCAGGGCTAGTGTATGCAGAGGATAGCCGGGCATATTGTGGAAGGCGTATACCTCCCCGATGTGCTCCTCCTTCAGCAGAGCCGCGCAAGCTTCGCCGCCAGCCCCCACCTCTTCGGCAGGCTGGAAGATCAGGTACACGTCCCGGGCCGCCCCGGTGCGCTCCAGGGTCAGCCCCAGCAGAGCCAGGGCAGCGCTGTGGCCGTCGTGCCCGCACTTGTGGGCTACGCCGGGGCACTGGGAGCGGTAGGGCAGCTCACAGGTCTCCTCCATGGGCAGGGCGTCAAAGTCCGCCCGGAAGGCGATCTTCCCCACTCCCATGCCTCGATACAGGGCGTAAAACCAGCTTCCCCGGTCATGCAGCTCCAACTTGGTATGTTCCTGTAAAAAATTCATCAGCCGTGCCTTGGTCCATGTCTCCTGTCGGGACAACTCCGGATGGGCGTGGAGTTCATGGCGCAGGGTAACCGCCAAATTCAAATCTGCCTGATTCACTGGTCCTTCGCCTTCTCTTTTTTATCCTCTTCCGGCTGGGGGAGCACTTCCACCCGAATCTCCAGCACCCGCCGGTGATCCACCTTGGTAACGGTGACATCCAGCCCGTCGGAGACAAAGTGGTCTCCCTCCTCGGGAATACGGCCGATCTGCTCCATCACCCAGCCGGAGATGGTGTTGGCGTCGCACTCGCCCTTGATGGAGAACAGGTCAAACAGATCGGTCAGGTCGGCAGAGCAGGAGATCAGGTAGCTGCCGTCCTCCTGCTTCTTGAACTCCTCAATGACCTCGTCGTGTTCGTCCCAGATTTCGCCCACCAGTTCTTCTACGATGTCCTCCAGGGTCACCAGGCCTTCGGTGCCGCCGTACTCATCCACCACGATGACCATGTGGGCCTTCTCCCGCTGGAGAATTCGCAGCAGCTCGGAGATCTTGGTATTGCCGGTGGTGTACAGCATGGGGCCGGTAATGGCCTTTACGTCGGTCTGACCGCGATAGCGGGCGGCGTGGAAGTCCTTCTCATGGATCACACCGATGATGTCGTCAATGTCCTCATGGTACACCGGCAGACGGGAGTAGCCGCTCTCAGCAAAGGCCTGAGCAATATCGTCCATGGAGTCGGTGTCCTCCACCGCCACAATATCCACACGGGGGGTGAGGATCTCATCCACTTCCATGTCATTGAACTCAATGGCGGAGCGGATGAGCTTGCTCTCGTGCTGGTCCAGACCACCTTCACTCTCGGCCTGGTCTACCATGGTCACCAGTTCTTCTTCCGTGATGCCGCTGTCCCCCTCCTTGTGGAACACCTTGGACAGCACCTTCTTCAGCAGGCTGAACAGGAAGTTCACCGGGGTGAGGATCACCATCAGGATACGCATAATGGGGGCGGAGAACATGGCAAAGCTCTCCGGGTATTCCTTGGCCAGGCTCTTGGGGGAGACCTCGCCGAAGACCAGCACCACAATGGTGATGACGGCGGTGGAGATCACCGCACCATTTTGCAGCCGCAGGCCCTCCGTGAAGAACACGGTGGCCAGAGAGGAGGCGGACAGGTTGACAATGTTGTTGCCCACCAGGATGGTAGACAGCAGGTTGTCATACTGATCCACCAGCTTGAGAGCCAACGCGGCCCTGCGATTGCCGGCGTCCGCCTTGCTTTTCAGGCGAATGCGGTTCAACGAGGTGAAGGCAGTCTCGGTTGCAGAAAAATAAGCGGACAGGATCACCAGGACAATCAAAATTACAATCATGGTTAAACTGGAACTGTCAGGCATAGGATAATCATCAACTCCAATGTTCAAAATGTGCGGAACGCGCAAAAGGACAACCCTATCCCCTGCTCAGGGTAAGGCTGTCCTGTCCCACATAGTCTTTTTTGCAGTTGTTACTGGGCGGAGGTTCGTCCACAAGGGCTCACCGTCTTCTTTATAGTTTATTGTTGCATAGTATACCATAGCATTCCACAAATTGCAAGAAGTTGCGTATAGAAAAAGCGCCCTGCCAGAAGGCAGGGCGCTTTTTAAGGTGAAATTACACCAGCTGCACGATGGCCATCTCGGCGGCATCGCCGCGGCGGGGACCGATCTTGACCACACGGGTATAACCGCCGTTACGGCCGGCATACTTGGGACCCAGCTCGTCGAAGGTCTTCTTGGCCACGTCCTCCTTGGTCAGGTAGGACAGAGCCTTGCGGTAATTGGCCAGGCTGGGGTTCTTGGCCAGGGTGATCATCTTTTCGGCCATAGGAGCAACTTCCTTGGCACGGGCATAGGTGGTCTTGATCTGACCATTCTCCAGCAGGTAGGTGGTCATGGCGCGCAGCATGGCGATGCGCTGATC
This sequence comes from Flavonifractor sp. An52, assembly GCF_002159385.1. Lineage (NCBI taxonomy): Bacteria > Bacillati > Bacillota > Clostridia > Eubacteriales > Oscillospiraceae > Flavonifractor > Flavonifractor sp. An52. The sequence goes on along the minus strand of NZ_NFIB01000007.1, from coordinate 30,470 downwards.
AGTAGGCTTGCCCAGCTTACGGTTGTGAGACATGAAATCCAACTCCTATCGGATGTTCGCCAAGGCGAACTCCACAATTTAAATTCGTCCGGGGGGATGAAATCCCCTGAAGAGAGCGCCTTGCGGCCTGCGGGTCCGGGAGGGGACGTTACGTGCCCCCGGGCCGCCCTCTTCCCTGGCCTCAGTTTTCCTCGTCGGCCAGGTGCAGGCCCATCATGGCCAGCTTGTTGATGACCTCTTCCAGGGACTTGCGGCCCAGGTTGCGCACCTTCATCATCTCGTCCTCGGTCTTGGAGATCAGATCCTCCACCGTATTGATGTTGGCGCGCTTGAGGCAGTTGAAGGAACGGACAGACAGGTCCAGTTCCTCGATGGTCAGCTCCAGCACCTTGTCCCGCTGGGCCTCGGCCTTCTCCACCACCGTGGACTTGGAGCCCATGGTCTCAGAGAGATCGGTGAAGAGGACGAAGTGGTCGCAGAGGATGCGGGCGCCCAGGCTGACGGCGTCCCGGGCGGTGATGGTCCCGTTGGTCCACACCTCCAGGGTCAGCTTGTCGAAGTCGGTCAGGTCGCGGACACGGGTGTTTTCCACCGTGTAATTGACCTTCCGCACCGGCGTGTAAATGGAGTCCACCGGGATCAGACCGATGATGGTCTGGGCCGGCTTGTTCCGGTCGGCGGGGACATAGCCCCGGCCATGAGACAGGGTCAGCTCCATGTTGAGGCTGGCGTCCGGTCCCAGGGTGGCAATGTGGAGGTCCGGATTGAGGATCTCCACCTCGCCGTCGGCCTTAATGTCGCCGGCGGTGACTTCGCACTCACCGCTGGCTTCAATATAGACCGTTTTCACGCCCTCGGAGTGGAGCTTGGCAATGATGCTCTTCACGTTGAGGACGATCTCGGTGACGTCCTCCTTCACTCCGGGAATGGTGGAAAACTCGTGCTGCACGCCGGCGATCTTAATGGAGGTAACCGCCGTGCCGGGCAGGGACGAGAGCAGGATGCGGCGCAGGGAGTTACCCAGCGTGGTACCATAGCCACGCTCCAGGGGCTCCACGACGTATTTGCCGTAGGAGCCGTCGCCGGGGTTCTCCACACATTCGATGCGGGGCTTCTCGATTTCTACCATGTGTTACCCTCCTTTTCGCGGCGGCGGACTCTGTCCGCCGCCTTATACAGCTCACCAATAATCGAGGGTACAAGCACGATTACTTGGAGTACAGCTCGACGATGAGGTGCTCCTCGATGGGCAGGTCCACGTCCTCGCGGGCGGGGAGCGCAACCACCTTGGCCACCAGGTTGTTCTGGTCAAAGTCCAGCCACTTGGGGGCGGGACGAGAGCCGTTGGCCTCCAGAGAAGCCTTGAACTTCTCCTTGCTCCGGCTGGTCTCCTTCAGGGCGATGACCTCGCCGGGCTTGACCAGGTAGGAGGGGATGTCCACGCGATGGCCGTTGATGGTGAAGTGGCCGTGACGGACCAGCTGACGAGCCTCAGGACGGCTCATGGCGAAGCCCAGACGATAGATCACGTTGTCCAGGCGGGTCTCCAGGATGCTCAGCAGGTTGTCGCCGGTCACGCCCTTGCGGGCAGCGGCCATCTCGTAATACTTGTGGAACTGGCTCTCCAGCACGCCGTAGTAACGGCGGGCCTTCTGCTTCTCACGCAGCTGCATACCGTACTCGGACAGCTTCTTGGTGCGGCCCTGGTTGTGCATACCAGGGGCAAAGGGACGGCGCTCCATGGCGCACTTGTCGGTGTAGCAGCGGTCGCCCTTCAGGAAGAGCTTCTGGCCCTCTCTGCGGCACTGGCGGCAGACTGCTCCGGTATATCTAGCCATAATTCGTACTCCTCCTTCTCTTACACGCGGCGGCGCTTGGGCGGACGGCAGCCGTTGTGGGGAATGGGGGTCACGTCCTTGATCAGGGTGACCTCCAGGCCCACGGCCTGCAGGGCGCGGATGGCAGCCTCACGGCCGGCGCCGGGGCCCTTCACGTACACCTCTACGGTCTTCAGGCCGTGCTCCATGGCAGCCTTAGCGGCGGTCTCGGCAGCGGTCTGAGCGGCGAAGGGGGTGGACTTACGGGAGCCACGGAAGCCCAGGCCGCCGGAAGAGGCCCAGGACAGGGCGTTGCCCCCCATATCGGTCACGGTGACCATGGTGTTGTTGAAGGAAGAGCGGATATGCACCTGGCCCTTTTCAACGTTCTTGCGCTCGCGGCGCTTACGGATAACTTTCTTACCCTTGGTAGCGGTAGCCATGTGTTTCTCCCTCCCTTACTTCTTCTTGTTAGCGACGGTGCGCTTGGGACCCTTGCGGGTACGAGCGTTGGTCTTGGAACGCTGACCGCGGACGGGCAGACCCTTGCGGTGACGCAGGCCGCGGTAGCAGCCGATCTCGGTCAGACGCTTGATGTCCATCGCCACGTCACGACGGAGGTCGCCCTCCACAGTGTAGCTGTGGCTGATGATCTCGCGCAGCTTAGCCTCGTCGGCCTCAGTCAGATCCTTCACGCGGGTGTCGGGGTTGATACCGGCCTCAGCCAGGATCTTGTTGGCGCTGGTGCGCCCGATACCAAAGATATAGGTAAGGCCGATCTCGACCCGCTTATCCTTGGGCAAATCAATGCCAGCAATACGTGCCATACTGTTTCAGCACCTCCTATTAACCTTGTCTCTGCTTATGCTTGGGGTTTTCGCAAATAACCATGACCTTGCCCTTGCGCTTGATGATCTTGCACTTCTCGCACATGGGCTTCACGGACGGTCTAACTTTCATGTCATTAACCTCCTGTAGAGCCTGATGGCCCCGGTACGGCGGAGGCAAGGCCCCGCTGACCCGCACCGGTCATTGATAGGGTCGGCAGGCCTGCGCCCGCCGGAATGAGCCGGATTACTTGCTTCGCCAAGTGATCCGGCCCCGGGTTACGTCGTAGGGGGACATCTGGACGGTGACCTTATCGCCGGGCAGAATGCGGATGAAGTTCATCCGCAGCTTGCCGGAGATGTGGGCCAGAATGATGTGGCCGTTTCCGATGTCCACATGGAACGTGGTATTGGGAAGGGACTCGGTGACGACGCCCTCCACTTCGATCATATCGTCTTTTGCCAAAGCGTCATACCCTCCTTGACTCCTCAGCTCGGAAAGCGGCCAGCGCCCTCCGCACCTCTCGGTTTGTGATGGGTTCCCCAGTCCGGATCTTCTCCAGAACGGGGTGTTGGAAGTCCCCGGCGTCGGCCGTGTGTACGGTTTTCTTCCGCTTGGGGGACTCTGCCTTTCGCCGTCTGCCGTCGCAGAGCAGCAGATAGGGGCCGTCTTGATCCAATACGCAGAACAGCTGCCCCTTGTCATGCCCTGCCAGTGAGCGGACGATCCGCGGATGCTCCGCCGCCATACTCAGTCCTCCGCCACGGTAAGCACTTCGGGCTCGCCGTCGGTGATGAGGATGGTATTTTCATAGTGGGCGGTCATGCTGCCGTCGGCGGACACGGTGGTCCAGCCGTCCTTGAGCACCTTCACCCGCCAGTCACCGGCACACACCATGGGCTCCACGGCGATGGTCATGCCCGGCTGGAGCCGGGGACCGTGTCCGGCAGGCCCGTAGTTGGGTACCTCCGGAGCCTCGTGGAGCTTGGCGCCCACACCGTGACCCACAAAGTCCCGCACCACGGAGAAGCCGTTGGCCTCCACATACTGCTGAACGGCGTGGGAGATGTCGTACACCCGCTTGCCCGGCCGGGCCAGACGGATGCCCTCCCAGAAGCTCTGCTCGGTGACCTGAATGAGCCGCATGGCCTCGTCGCTCACCTCTCCGCAGGGGAAGGTGGCGGCACAGTCACCATGAAAGCCGTTGAGGTAAGCGCCCACGTCAATAGAGACGATGTCGCCTTCCTGCAGCTTCCGGGGGCCGGGGATGCCGTGGATAACCTGCTCATTGATGGAGATGCAGGCGGAGCCGGAAAAGCCGCCATATCCCAGGAAGGAGGGCTTGGCTCCGTGACTTTCGATAAATTTGCGTACCGCAGTGTCAATCTCATGGGTGGTGACACCGGGCCGCACCATGGAACCGGCCAGCGCCCGGGCCTGGGCGGTCAACCGCCCGGCCCGGCGCATCAGCTCGATTTCACGGGGAGATTTCAGTGAGATCATTTCCATCTCAAATCACTTCTCCAGCAGTTCCATGATCTTGTTGTTGGTCTCTTCGATCCCGCCCAGATCAGGCACGCTCATCAGCACGCCGTGAGCCTGGTAGTAGTCCTTGAGGGGCTCGGTCTCGTTGTGATAGACCTCCAGCCGGTGCTTAACGGTCTCAGGCTGGTCGTCCTTGCGCTGCTCCAGCTCGCCGCCGCACTTGTCGCAGATCCCCTCCTGCTTGGGAGGCGCAGCCACAATGTGGTAGGTGGCGCCGCAGGTGTGGCAGGTCCGGCGGCCCGTCATGCGGGCCTCGATGACGCTGTCGGCGATCTCCAGGGAGAGCACCGCGTCAAAGTGGATGCCGTGGGCATCCAGAGCCTCAGCCTGGGCGATGGTGCGGGGCACGCCGTCCAGGATAAAACCGTTTGCACAATCGGGCTCGGCCAGCCGCTCCTGAATGATGCCGATGATGACCTCATCGGGGACCAGCTTGCCGGCGTCCATATAGCTCTTAGCCTCCAGCCCGATAGGGGTGCCGGCCTTGACGGCGGCCCGGAGGATGTTGCCGGTGGAGATGGTGGGGATACCCAGCTTCTTGCTGATGATCTCAGCCTGAGTACCCTTTCCGGCGCCGGGGGCGCCCAGAAGAATGATTTTCATTTTCCTCGCCCCTTACTCCAGGAAGCCCTTGTAGTGGCGCATCATCATCTGAGCCTCCATCGCCTTGGTAGTCTCCAGAGCAACACCCACCACGATGATGACGGAAGTACCGCCGATGGCCAGGCTGCTGACGCCGATGATGGCGCCGGTGACGATGGGAGCGATGGCGATCACGGCCAGATAGAGAGCACCAAACATGGTGATCTTACCCAGAACCTTGTGGATAAAGTCGGCGGTGGGCTTGCCGGGACGGAAGCCGGGGATAAAGCCGCCGTTCTTCTTGAGATTGTTGGCCACTTCCACCGGGTTGAACTGCATGGTGGAATAGAAGTAGCTGAAGCCCACAATCAGCAGGAAGTAAACGATGATATAAACAATGCTGGTGGTATTGAACACACTGAGGAACACGCCCCAGCCACCCTCGCTGTTGGCGCTCTTGCCGAAGAACATACCGATGGTAGACGGCAGGGAGGCAATGGCCTGGGCGAAGATGATGGGCATAACGCCGCTCATGTTCACCTTCAGGGGGATGTGGCTGGACTGGCCGCCGTACATCTTGCGGCCCACCACCCGCTTGGCGTACTGGACGGGGATGCGGCGCTCGGAGTTCTGGATGAACACGATGAGCACCACGATGGCCAGCATACCAATGACGATGAGGATGGCGCCCCACCAGGGAAGGTTAACGACACCCTCGCCGGTGACGCCGTTGAGGTTGTTGCTGATACCGGTGTAGATGGACTCCACCATACCGGGCACCCGGGACAGGATGCCGGCGAACAGGATGATGGAGATGCCGTTGCCGATGCCGAACTCGGTGATCTGCTCACCCAGCCACATGACAAAGGCGGAGCCGGCGGTGAAGCACAGGATGATCACAACAGCCACCCACCAGCCGGGCAGGCCGGCGGTGTCGATCAGGTTGTAGCTGCTGATGAGGGTGTAGTAACCCAGGCCCTGCAGGATAGCGATAGCCACGGTCACGTAACGGGTGATGGCCGCGATCTTCTTCCGGCCCTCCTCGCCGCCGTCCCGCTGGAGACGCTCCAGAGCGGGGATAGCGACGGTGAGCAGCTGGATGATGATGGAGCTGTTGATATACGGCTGTACGCCCAGGGCGAAAACGGCGGCCATGGAGAAGGCGGTGCCGTTCATAGTGCCCAGCAGGGAGAAGATACCACCCATGCTGTTGAGCGTATTGCCCAGCAGGTCGCTGTTGATAAAGGGAACAGGAACCACCGAGCCCAGCCGGAAGATGAGCAGCGCGAAGATGGTAAAGAGGATCTTCTTGCGCAGCTCGGGGATCTTCCACGCGTTACGGATGGTCTCGATCACTTAGACCACCTCGTACTTTCCACCTGCCGCCACGATCTTCTCCTTGGCGGAGGCGGAGAAAGCGGAGGCACGGACGGTCAGCTTCTTGGTCAGGGTGCCGTTGCCCAGCACCTTGTAGCCATACTCACACTTGGAGAGGATACCCTTCTCCAGCAGGTCGCACACATTGACCACAGCGCCATCCTCGAACTTGTTCAGGACGGACACGTTGATGGCCTCCAGGGGCTTGGCAAAGATGTTGTTGAAGCCCCGCTTGGGGATACGGCGGGTCAGAGGCATCTGGCCGCCCTCAAAACCCACGCGGACGCCGCCGCCGGAACGGGACCACTGGCCCTTCTGGCCGCGGCCGGCAGTCTTGCCGTTGCCGGAACCGTTGCCGCGGCCCTTGCGGTAAGCCTTGGGGTTGGAACCGGCAGCGGGGGAAAGATCATGCAGATTCATTTCGCGCACCTCCTTACTTTTCCTCGGTCACCTGCAGCAGATAGCCGATGTGGGCAATCTTGCCGCGGGTAGCCTCGTTGTCGGGCTGTACGGTGGTGTCGCCGATGTGGCGCAGCCCCAGAGCCTCGGCGGTGGCCTTATGCTTGGCGATGCGGCCGTTCAGGCTCTTGACCAGCTTGATGTTCAGATTAGCCATGTTCACGGCCCTCCTTAACCTACGATCTCGCTGACGCTCTTGCCGCGGATGCGGGCGACCTCCTCGGGGCCACGGAGAGCCTTCAGGCCCTCGAAGGTGGCGGAGACCACGTTCTGCGGGTTGTTGGAGCGCAGGCACTTGGCGCGGATGTCACGGATGCCGGCGGCCTCCATGACGGCGCGGACGGGGCCGCCGGCGATGATGCCGGTACCGGGGGCAGCGGGCTTCAGGAGCACGCGGCCGGCGCCGAACTCACCAATGACCTCGTGGGGAATGGTAGTGCCGGACAGAGTCACGTTGCACATATGCTTCTTGGCATCCTCGATGCCCTTGCGGATGGCCTCGGGCACCTCAGCGGCCTTGCCCAGGCCGAAGCCCACGCGGCCCTTCTCGTCGCCTACCACCATCAGGGCGGCAAACTTGAAGATACGACCGCCCTTGACGGTCTTGGACACGCGGTTCAGGGCAACCAGCTTCTCGGTGAACTCGCTGGGTTCTCTTTCAAAACGAGCCATTTAATCTTCCTCCTCCCTTAGAACTGCAGGCCGCCCTCACGGGCGCCTTCGGCCAGGGCCTGCACGCGGCCGTGGTAGACGTAACCGCCGCGGTCGAACACGACGTTCTCGATGCCGGCGGCCTTGGCGCGCTCGGCGACAGCCAGGCCAACCTTCTTGGCGGCCTCGCAGTCGGAGCCCTTGCCCTCAAAGCCCTTTTCCATGGAGGAAGCGGACACCAGAGTCTTGCCGTTCACATCGTCGATGATCTGGGCATAGATGTTGGTGTTGCTGCGGAACACGTTGAGACGGGGACGCTCGGGCGTGCCGGAAATCTTGCCGCGCACTCTCTTGTGGCGCTTAAGCCGCTGAGCGTTGGTATCGGGTCTGTTGATCATAGTGGCACACCTCCTTATTTCTTCTTGACGCCGGTCTTGCCTTCCTTGCGGCGGATGACCTCGTCGGTGTATTTGATGCCCTTGCCCTTATAAGGCTCGGGGGGACGCTTCTCGCGCACTTCGGCGGCGAACTGGCCGACCTTCTGCTTGTCGACGCCGCTGATGACGATCTTGTTGGCGCTGGGCACTTCGATGGTGATGCCGTCGATCTCCTCGACGACCACCTGATGAGAGAAGCCCAGGTTCATAACCAGCTTGTTGCCTTCCTTGGCCACACGGTAGCCGACGCCGTTGACGTCCAGCTCCTTCTTGTAGCCCTCGGTCACGCCCACCACCATGTTGTGCAGCAGGGTGCGGGTCAGGCCGTGGAGGCTGCGGTTCTCCTTCTCGTCATTGGGGCGGGTGACATGGATGACATCGCCCTCCTGGGCAATGTTCATGTTGGGGTGCAGCTGCTGGGTCAGGGTGCCCTTGGGACCCTTCACGGTAACCAGGTTACCGGCTTCGATCTTCACGTCCACACCGGCGGGGATGGAGATCGGCATTCTTCCGATACGAGACATTTTCTACTCTCCCTCCTTACCAGACAAACGCCAGGACCTCGCCGCCGACATGGGCTGCGCGGGCAGCCTTGTCAGTCATGACGCCCTTGGACGTGGACACGATGGCAATACCCAGGCCGTGGAGGACCCGGGGCAGCTCGTCAGCACCGGCATAGACACGCAGGCCGGGCTTGGAAACGCGGCGAAGACCAGTGATGACCTTCTCCTTGCCGGGGTTGTACTTCAGAGTAACGCGGATGACGCCCTGAGTGCCGTCGTCGATCAGCTGGAAGTTCTTGATATAGCCTTCATCCAGCAGGATCTGCGCGATGGACTTCTTCATGTTGGACGCGGGGACGTCCACGGTGTCATGCTTGGCGTTGTTCGCGTTGCGGATGCGGGTCAGCATATCCGCAATGGGGTCTGTGATGTGCATGAGTTTACCCTCCTTTTTGAATGACGGGCCGTGAGAGAGCCCGTTAAGGCGGTAAGGTATCGGAGTTCGCGGGGCTCCGACCTTTTAACCGTCTGCCAAGGAATTATTATATCGTGAAAACCCTTGTGTGAAAAGGAAAAAGTGACTTTCCGCCAAACTTTTGGAGGAATGCCCTACCCTACCCCGTGGAGCGGGCGCCGCTTATTCATTTTTCACAGTCGGATTGACACAATCTCAGGGTTTTTCTCCTAAACGGAGAATTTTATTTTTTGGACTGCAAGGCAAATCCAAAAAACCTCATCACGCAACGCAAGCGCCTGACGTGCTCTCGCACGCCGGGCGCGGGCGTTTGCGTCATTCAGGCTGTCCTGATTACCAGGATGCCTTCTTCACACCGGGGATCTGGCCCTTGTAAGCCAGCTCGCGGAAACAGATACGGCAGATGCCGTAGTCCCGCAGGTAGGCGTGGGGACGGCCGCAGATCTTGCAGCGATTGTAGCGGCGGGTGGAGAACTTGGGCTCCGCCTGCTGCTTCAGGATCATAGACTTCTTAGCCATTACGTTCTCCTCCTTTAGCGGGCAAAGGGAGCGCCGATCAGGGTCAGCAGCTCTTTGGCCTCTTCGTCGGTCTTGGCGGTGGTGCAGATGACCACGTCCAGGCCGCGGATCTTGTCGATCTTATCGTACTCGATCTCGGGGAAGATCAGCTGCTCCTTGATGCCCAGGGCGTAGTTGCCGCGGCCATCGAAAGAGTTGCCGTTGATGCCCCGGAAGTCACGCACGCGGGGCAGGGCCACGTTGAACAGGCGGTCCAGGAACTCCCACATACGGTCGGCACGCAGGGTGACCTTGGCGCCGATGGGCATACCCTCACGCAGCTTGAAGTTAGCCACGGACTTCTTAGCCTTGGTGATGATGGCCTTCTGGCCGGTGATCTTGGTCAGATCACCCACAACGGCCTCCAGGACCTTGGCATTGTCGCGGGCCTCGCCGCAGCCGCAGTTGACCACGATCTTGTCGATCTTGGGGATCTGCATGGTGGACTTGTAGCCGAACTTCTGCATCAGAGCAGGAGCGACCTCGGCCTGGTACTTCGCCTTCAGGTTGGGCACTTTCTTATCAGCCATTGTCTAGTCTCCTCCTCTCTCAGATCTCGGCGCCGCACTTCTTGCAGATGCGGACCTTCTTGCCGTCGGCCAGCAGCTTGTGAGCGGGCCGGGTGGGCTTGTTGCACTTGGGGCAGACGCGCTGCACCTTGCAGGCGTAGATGGGGGCTTCCTTCTTGATGATGCCGCCCTGCTCGCCCTGCTTGCGGGGCTTGGTGTGACGGGAGACCACGTTGATCTTCTCGACGACGACCTTGCCCTCCTTGGGCATGACCTCCAGGACCTTGCCCTGCTTGCCCTTGTCCTTACCGGACAGGACGATGACGGTATCGTCCTTACGAATGCTCATCTTATTCATGTCTTCTCCTACCCCCTTACAGCACTTCGGGAGCCAGGGACAGGATCTTCATATAATCCTTGTCGCGCAGCTCGCGGGCCACGGGCCCAAAGATACGGGTACCGCGGGGATTCTTGTCGTCCTTGATGAGGACGGCGGCGTTCTCGTCAAAGCGGACGTAGCTGCCGTCGGCGCGGCGGACGCCCTTAGCGGAACGGACGATAACGGCCTTCACGACCTCGCCCTTCTTCACGGTGCCGCCGGGCTGAGCCTTGCGGACGGAAGCCACGATCACGTCGCCGATGTTGCCAAACTTGCGGCTGGAGCCGCCCAGCACGCGGATGGTCTTAATTTCCTTGGCGCCGGTGTTGTCGGCCACCTTCAGATAAGTTTCCTGCTGAATCATACCGGCACCTCCTTACTTCGCCTTCTCGATGATCTCGACGACGCGCCAGCGCTTGTCCTTGGACAGGGGCCGGGTCTCCATGACCCGCACGCGGTCGCCGATGCCACACTCGTTGTTCTCGTCGTGGGCCTTCAGCTTGTAAGTGCTCTTGACGATCTTCTTGTACAGGGGGTGGGCCACACGGTCGGCGATGGCCACCACCACGGTCTTGTCCATCTTATCGGAAACCACCAGGCCGACTCTGGTCTTGCGGGAAGAAGTTCTGTTTTCCATGATCTAGTTCCTCCTTCTTATCGGCCTGCGAGCTCAAGCTCACGGATGATGGTCTTGACGCGGGCGATATCCCGCTTGACCTCAGCGATCTTCACCGGGTTGTCCAGCTGATTGGTGGCGTGCTGAAGACGGAGCTGGAAGAGATCCTTCTTCAGGTCGCCCAGCTTGCTGGTCAGCTCCTCGGCGCTCATCTTACGGATTTCAGTAGCCTTCATCTTCATTCACCACCATTCTCGGTCTCGGCGGTCTCTTTCGCCACGATCTTGCACTTGACAGGCAGCTTGTGGGAAGCGAGACGCAGGGCCTCGCGGGCGATCTCCTCGGAGACGCCAGCGATCTCGAACATAACACGGCCGGGCTTAACCACGGCCACCCAGTACTCGGGGGAACCCTTACCGGAACCCATGCGGGTCTCAGCGGGCTTCTCAGTGATGGGCTTATCGGGGAAGATCTTGATCCAAACCTTACCGCCACGCTTGGTGTAACGGGTCATGGCGATACGGGCGGCCTCGATCTGGTTGCTGGTGATCCAGCTGGGCTCAGTGGCCTGCAGACCGAACTCACCATAGGTCACGGTGTTGCCCTTCAGGGCCTTGCCCTTCAGGCGGCCGCGGTGCACGCGGCGATACTTAACGCGCTTAGGCAGCAGCATTACTGAGCGCCTCCTTCCTTGGCAGCGGCAGGACGAGCGCCGCCCTGAGGACGGGCACCGCCCTGGGGACGGTTGTTATTGAAACCACCCTGGCGGTTGCCGCCGTTGCGGTTGAAGCCACCGTTGCGGTTGAAGCCGCCCTTACGGTCGCCGTCGCGGCGGTCGCGGCGGGGACGGTCGGAACGCTCCTTGAAGTTCTTGGTGTCCAGGGTGCGGGGGGTGGTGCGCAGGGTCTGAGTGAGCACCTCGCCCTTGTAGATCCACACCTTCACGCCGATGCGGCCGTAGGTGGTGGCAGCCTCAGCGAAGCCGTAGTCGATGTCGGCGCGCAGAGTCTGCAGGGGGATGGTGCCGTCGTGATAGTGCTCGGTGCGGGCGATCTCAGCGCCGCCCAGACGGCCGGACACCTGAGTCTTGATGCCGCGGGCGCCGATGCGCATAGCGCGGCCCATGGCGTTCTTCATGGCGCGGCGGAAGCCGATGCGCTTCTCCAGCTGCTGGGCGATGTTCTCGGCCACCAGCTGAGCGTCCATGTCGGGGCTCTTGACCTCAACAATGTTGAGGGCCACGGGCTTGCCGATCATCTTCTCCACCTTCAGGCGCAGGGCCTCGATGGCCTCGCCGCCCTTACCGATGACCACACCGGGACGGGCGCAGTGCAGGTAGATGCGCACCTTGGCGTTGTCGCGCTCGATCTCGATCTTGGGGATACCGGCGGAATACAGGGTCTTCTTCAGGTAGTCCCGGATCTTCTTGTCCTCCACCAGCAGGTCGCCCACCTTCTCGTTGCGGGCATACCAGCGGGAGTCCCAATCCTTAATGACACCCACGCGCAGGCCGTGGGGATTCACTTTCTGTCCCATATTCTTCCTCCTCCCTTAGCGCTCAGCCACGCAGATGGTGATGTGAGAAGTGCGCTTGTTGATCCGATAGGCGCGGCCCTGAGCCCGGGGACGCATCCGCTTGATGATGGGGCCGGGGCAGGCGAACACCTGGGAAACATACAGCTTCTCGGGGTCCATCTGATGGTTGTTCTCCGCGTTGGCAGCGGCGCTCTTGAGGAGCTTGAGCAGCAGCTCGGAGGCAGCCTTGGGGGTGGCCATCAGGATGGCGTTGGCCTGGGCTACGCTCTTGCCGCGGATGAGGTCGCAGACGATCTGGACCTTACGGGGAGAGATACGGGTATATCTCAGATGTGCTTTAGCTTCCATATTCTCTCTCCTCCTTACTTACCAGACTTGGCGCCGGCGTGGCCGCGGAAGGTACGGGTGGGGGCGAACTCGCCCAGCTTGTGGCCAACCATATCCTCGGTCACATAGACGGGAACGTGCTTGCGGCCGTCATGCACGGCAAAGGTGTGTCCGACGAAGGAGGGGAAGATGGTGGAGGCGCGGCTCCAGGTCTTCAGAACCTTCTTCTCGCCGGTCTGATTCATTTCGTCGACCCGCTTCAGCAGCTCGGGAGCGCAAAAGGGGCCCTTCTTGATACTTCTGCTCATCTTTTACTGCCTCCCTTACTTCGCGTTGCGGTGCTTGACGATGAACTTCTCGGTGCGGTTCTTCAGCTTGCGGGTCTTGTAACCCATAGCAGGCTTGCCCCAGGGGGTAACAGGGCCGGGACGACCGACAGGGCTCTTGCCCTCGCCGCCGCCGTGGGGGTGGTCATTGGGGTTCATGACGGAACCACGCACGGTGGGACGCCAACCCATGTGACGCTTACGGCCGGCCTTACCGATCTGGATGTTGGCCCAGTCGGTGTTGCCGACCTGGCCGATGGTGGCCTTGCAGTTCTCGCGGATATAACGCACCTCGCCGGAGGGCAGACGGACCTGAGCCATGCCGTTCTCCTTGGCCATCAGCTGAGCGGCCTCACCGGCAGCGCGGACCAGCTGGGCGCCCTTGCCGGGGTAGAGCTCGATGCAGTGGATCATTTCGCCCACGGGGATGTTGGCGATGGGCAGGCAGTTGCCGGGCAGGATGTCGGCGTCAGGACCGGTCATAATGATGTGGCCGGACTTCAGGCCCACAGGAGCCAGGATATAGCGCTTCTCGCCGTCCTCATACTGGATAAGGGCGATGTTGGCGGAACGGTTGGGATCGTACTGCAGGTTGATGACAGTAGCGGTGCCTTCCTTGTCGCGCTTGAAGTCGATGATGCGGTACTTCTTCTTGTTACCGCCGCCGCGATGGCGGACGGTGATGCGGCCGTAGCTGTTGCGGCCGGCATTCTTCTTCAGGTTCTCCAGCAGGCTGCGCTCGGGCTTGGCCTTCTTATCGATGCCCTCGAAGGCGCTCACGGTCATGTGGCGGCGGGAGGGCGTAGTGGGCTTATAAGTTTTGATAGCCATTGTTCCTTATCCTCCTTACACCATGCCCTCGAAGAACTCGATGGTCTTGGAGTCCTCGGTCAGGGTAACCATAGCCTTCTTCCAGTTGGCGCGGCGGCCGGCGGGGAAGCGGCCGGTGCGCTTGGCCTTGCCCTGCATATTCAGGGTGTTGACCTTGGCGACCTTCACGCCGAAGATCTCCTCGACGGCCTTGGCGATCTCGATCTTGTTCGCGCTCTTGGCCACCTCGAAGGTGTACTTCTTGGCCTCGGTCTCGGCCATGGACTGCTCGGTGATGATGGGGCGCTTGATGATATCATAAGCGGTGGTAGCCATTACGCAAACACCTCCTCGATGACGGCCAGAGCGGCCTTATCTACGATAAACTTGCCAGCGTTCACGATGTCGTACACGCTGAGGATCTTGGCAGTGGTGGTCACCACGCCGGGGATGTTGCGGGCGGACTTGATGACGGTCTCGTTGACCTCGGGGGTCACGATGACGGCCTTCTTGGCGCCCACAGTGCTCAGGAAGCCCTGCATGGCCTTGGTCTTGATGGAGTCCATGGTCAGGCTGTCCACAACCACGATGTCGCCGGAGGCGGCCTTGGCGGACAGAGCGGACTTCAGAGCCAGACGCTTGACCTTCTTGTTCAGCACGTAGCTGTAGTCGCGGGGCTTGGGAGCAAAGACGATACCACCGTGAGTCCACTGGGGAGCGCGGGTGGAACCCTGACGGGCACGGCCGGTGCCCTTCTGGCGCCAGGGCTTGATGCCGCCGCCGGAAACCTCGGCGCGGGTCAGAGCGGACTGGGTGCCCTGACGGCAGTTGGCCAGGTGGTTCTTAACCACCTCGTGGACAACGGTCTGATTGGGCTCGATCCCGAACACAGCTTCGGAGAGCTCCACTTCGCCGACCTGGTTGCCGGCCATGTTCACAAGAATTGCCTTAGGCATTTGAGTTCTCTCCTTTCTTACTTGTTACGGGCGGAAGCCTTCTGGGGATTGACGCGGGCGGAAGCCTTCTGCGGGTTGACGCTGGCGTTGGCAGCGGCGCCCTTCTCCTTGACGTTGATCACGGAGTTGCGCAGGTACACGATGCCGCCCTTGGGGCCGGGGATGGCGCCGCGGACAGCGATGATGCCCAGCTCGGAGTCAACCTTGATGACGTCCAGGTTCAGAACAGTGACCTGCTCGTTACCCATCTGGCCGGCGCCGATCTTACCCTTGAAGATACGGGAGGGATCGGTGCTGGAGCCCATGGAGCCGGCGTGACGGTGCACAGGGCCGGTACCGTGGGATTCCTTCAGGCGGTGAGCGCCGTGACGCTTGATAACGCCCTGATAGCCGTGGCCCTTGCTGATGCCGGTCACGTCCACGCGGTCGCCCTCGGCGAACACGTCAACCTTGACCTCGTCGCCCACGTTGAGGGCGTCGCAGTTGTCCAGCTTGAACTCCTTCAGGGTGCTCTTGCGAGCGTCGCCAGCCTTCTTCAGGTGACCCAGCTCAGGCTTGGTGAGCTTCTTCTCAGCTACGTCGCCGTAGCCCAGCTGAACGGCGTTGTAGCCGTCCTTCTCCTCGGTCTTCTTCTGCACCACGGTGCAGGGGCCCGCCTCGATGACGGTGACCGGGATGACCTTGCCGGCTTCGTCGAAGATCTGCGTCATGCCGACCTTCTTGCCGATAATGGCCTTTTCCATGTGTTTTCCTCCTTAATAAGGTTATTGGTTGGGCGAGTTACCCATTGGACTGGTATTGCTCGGCCAACTTGACCCGTCCGCCTCAAAACGCGGCGGACTGCGGTACAAACAAAGGAATGGATCGCTGTCTCTTACAGCTTGATCTCGATCTCCACACCGGCGGGGAGCTCCAGGCTCATCAGGGCCTCGACGGTCTTGGGAGAGGGCTTGAGGATGTCGATCAGGCGCTTGTGAGTGCGGCGCTCGAACTGCTCGCGGGAGTCCTTGTACTTATGGACGGCGCGCAGGATGGTGACGACTTCCTTCTTGGTGGGCAGGGGGATGGGGCCGGACACGGAAGCGCCGGTGCGCTTGGCGGTCTCAACGATCTTCTCAGCGCTCTGGTCGATGAGCTGATGATCGTAGGCCTTCAGACGGATGCGGATCATTTCTTTCTGAGCTGCCATGGTGTTTGTTCCTCCTTAAACATACGAAGTGGTGCGCTTTTGCCGGGTCCACGGGGCCAAAGCGCGGTGTCTTTCCTCGCTTCGTACGGTGAGAGATTTCAGTACACGTTTCCGTGCGTATCACTCCGTGACATGAAGAAAACCGGCACAAGCAGGCCGGTTTTACCCATACATGGCGATATACGCCGTGTACAGATCCCTCAGCCGCCCGATTCTAGCTCGGACATACTCCGCGGAAGTTACCTCATTGCTGAGCAATCTCCCGCATCATCGCAGACTGCGCCCCAAACAGGCGCTTGATTATGATACTCTAAAACCCATTCCCTGTCAAGAGCTTTCCCGGTTTTTTTGAAAAATTTTTGTCTCTGCCGGAGCGGGCGGGAAAAGGGCCGCCTGTCCCAGCAGCAAAAGCACAGGAATCAGGGAATAGTGGTACCGCCCGGCCACCTCCACCAGCATCTGGGCGCAGGTCAGCCCCAGCACATACAGGGGCAGCAAAACCACAGCGGAGCGCTCCCGGTTTCGCCACAGCCGGACCAGGCCACCTCCCGCCAGTACCATGGCTGCATAATAGAATCCGTTGCAGGCCAGGGCAAACAGCTTGGTATGACGCACCACGCTGCCCACATAGCCCACGCAGGCGTGGTCAGAGCCCAGAAAAGCCCTCAGTTTATCCCGCAGCAGAGGCAGCAAGGCCACCTTCCCGGAGGTGATGCGGTCTTTGGCAGCCTCCAAAGCTCCCTCCTGAGCCTGCTGGGCGGTGGCCCCCGGCGCATCGCCGAGAGAAAAGAGCAGCTGGCTGTCCTCCTGGTTCCATGCCCCGCCGGAGTCTTGGTTAAATCCCACCAGAACACTGTAGCCCGGCGTGGTGGAGGGCTTCTCCCCAATGCGGCGGGTCAAATGGGCCTGCCACAGCGGGCCGGTGACGGCATAGACCGCCAGCAGGGCGGCCAGCAGCCCCAACCAGTACCGCCGGGATTCTCCCAGCAGCCATTCCTCCGGCTTCAGCACCAGGCGCCAGATCAGCAGAGCAATGATCACCACCGCCGCAATGGGACGCACCCCGTTGAACCACCGCAGCACCAGCCCTGCTGCCACCCCCCGCAGGATGGGCCGTCTCCCCTCCCCTGCCGTCAGCAGCACCAAGGTTCCCAGCATCAGAGTGGTATAGAGGGGCTCGGACAGAACCAGACTATTATAAATGGTCTGGGAGGGGCAGGCAATCCACAGCAGATAGGCGGAGATCCCGGCCAGCAGTCCCCACCACCGCCGCCCCAACAGGAAAAGAAAACTGCCGGAGACAGCGGTGAGGACCACATTGAGCATCTGGGCCAGCAGTTCCCCCGGCCCCAGCAGGCGGATAAACCAACTGAGAAAGGAGGAGTAGCCGAAGATATGAGGGAAGAGGGCCATATAGCGCCCGTCCTCCAGTACCGGCTGCCGGGCCAGGGCATTGGCATAGCCCCAGAAGGTGGCGTAATCCCCGGAGGGAGTTACCCGTACCAGGAACACCCAGGCTCCCTTGACCGCCAGACAGAGTAGGGTAAGCCCCAGCCAGATCCTGACCGCCCCCATTCTCTCCAACCAACGGCACAGCGGCGGCAACCCTTTCCAGCCCGCTGTCAGGACGGGGACTGCCAGTGCCAGGGCCTTCCAGGTCTCCCCATTCTGCCCCAGCCCCAGTACCAGCCCGCCGGCCAGCAGGGCCAGCGCCAGCCCCAGCATAATCCGGGTCAAAAGACCGGCCCCCGCCGTCAAACGCCGTTCCATCGTCTTCTCCCCCCTCCTGACCTTACATTTTTTAGTTTTGTCCTATGATAGGACAACTCAGGACGATTTTCAGTATAACGTTGGGGTTGTCCTATGTCAAGACAAAAGGAGGTGTATTCTCATGGCCAGGATCATTGACGGGACTGCCAAAAACCTGGTGGGCGAGCAGGTGCGGGCCCTGCGCATCAAGCGGGGCATGAGCCAGCAGGCCCTGTCCGATAAGCTGGAAACCATGGCGATCTATGTCTGCCGGGGCTCGGTCTCCCGGATTGAGGACCGGCAGCGTACGGTCACCGACATCGAGCTGTACGGCCTGTCCCAGGTGCTGGGGGTGCCCATCTCCCAACTCTTTGGTCCCGACGAGCAATAAAAAAGGAGCCCCCGACGTCCATTGGAACGTCGGGGGCTCCTTTCTACGTTATCTTATAGCACTTCGGCAATCCGCTTTTTCATCTCGGCGGCGTCAATTTCGGTCTGGGTAAAGTGCTCCAGGGCCAGCACCGCCTGGTTGACCAGCAGGCCCAGCCCGTTAATGGCCTTGTGGCCCCGCTTTTTGGCTTGGCGGAGCAATTCGGTTTCAGCGGGGATATAGATCAGATCCACCACCGGCACGCCGGGCTTCAGATGATCCAGGAAGGAGAAGTCGGCAAACTGTCCGGCGGTGTCCGCCATTCCCAGGGAGGTGCAATTCACCAGCAGGTCGCACTCCTCCGCCGCCCGGGCCAGTTCATCCTGGGAAAAGCCCGCCGGATGAAGGTGCTCCGGGTCGTGGTCACAGATGGCCTGAGCCTTGTCGAGGGTACGGTTGCACACGATGACCCCCGCTCCGGCCTGGGCCAGCTTGAGACATACCGCCTTGGCGGCGCCTCCCGCTCCCAGCACCGTCACCTTTTTACCCGCCGGATCGATGCCCTCGTCGGCCAGTGCCCGAAGGAAGCCCTCGCCATCGGTGTTGTAGCCGTAGGTTTTGCCCTCCCGGATGCATACGGTGTTCACCGCTCCGATGAGTCTGGCATCCTCGTCCAGCTCATCCAGCAGGGGCACCAGCTCCTCCTTATGGGGCATGGTGGCATTAAACCCGGCGTACCCGGCAAATTTGGCACACTCCAGCCATTCCCTGCACTGTCCCCGGGGCACCGGCTGACACAGATACACATAGTCCAGGCCCAGCGCCTTGAGCATGGTATTCTGGATCAGAGGGGACTTGGAGTGGGCCACCGGGTCCCCAATAACGCACAGCTTGCGGGTAGTGTTTTTCAGTTCCACGTTCATATCCATCTCTCCCCGTTCGCCCTCCGGCCGGTGGTCGGGGAGGGCGGCGTTGATTGCCAGGGCCACCAGCAATCCCACAATGGTCTCGATCATGCGGGCGGCGGCGTAGTAATACCGGGTCACGCCGGTGACGCCGGTGATGAGAATGACACAGGGCAGGATGCAGGCCATGCCGCAGGCGGTAGGCCGCTTGATGAGCAGACACAACCAAACCCCTGCCACACATACCACACCAAGAATGATGGTCTTGAGCCAGAAATGCTCCAGGGCCGGTCCCAGCAGCAGGGTAGCGGTACCCAGGGCGCCGCCCACAATGACGCCGATCAGGCGGGAAATACCCTGGCGGAAGGTCTGACCCAAGGTGCTCTGGGTGCAGATGATGCAGGCAATACAGGCATACAGAGGCCCCATCTGCCCCAAAATACCTCCCAGCTCCTCCCGATAGGTGAGGCCAAAGGGAAGGAACAGCGCATAGGACACCATCACCGCCACGGCTGTCTTGATGACCCGCATTCCAATGCGGGGCAAGGGAACAGAAGGATATTTCATAATCTCTCCTTGCTCATTTATGGAAGCTCTCTTCGGTTACAACTCTCTGGCGAGAAAGTAACCCATTGCCGCCTCGTAGCCATACAGGCCCAGGCCGCAGATCTGACCCACACAGGCGGGGGCGGTGACGCTCTTGTGCCGGAACTCCTCCCGCTGGTGGACGTTGGAGATGTGGACCTCAATACAGGGCACATCCACCGCCTTGAGGGCGTCCAGAATGGCATAGGAGTAGTGGGTAAAGGCCCCTGGGTTCATGACGATGGCGTCATACACCCCGTCGGCGGCGTGGATGGCGTCAATAATGGCCCCCTCGTGGTTGGACTGGAAGCAGTGGGCCTCAGAGCCGTGGGCGGCGGCAAAGTCCTCCAACCGCTTGCACAGGCTGTCATAGGTGTTCTCCCCATAAATACCCGGCTCCCGCTTGCCCAGCAGGTTCAGGTTGGGCCCGTTGATGATGAGGAATTTCATTTCAGCACCTCCAAAATCCGTTGGACGGTCTCCGCCGGAGTGGCCTGTACATCCACCACATGGTCGGCCCACTCCAAATAGATGGGCTCCCGTCCGGCATATCGCTCCAGAAAGGCCTCTCTCCCCTGCTGGCCCAGGGGGCGGCCACCCATAGACACATTGTCATAGATCTCCCCCGGGTCCCGCCGGAGGAAGATCACAGTACCACTATATTTCAGGGAAGCGATGGAATCCGCACGGGTGGGCAGGCCACCGCCGCAGGCAATGACCTGTCCTTTCCGCTGGGACAGCTCCTCCGCCGCGCCCAACTCCCAGTCCCGGAAGAAGGCCTCCCCCTCCTTGGCAAAGATGTCGGGGATAGACCGGCCCAGGGCCTCCTCAATATACTGGTCTGTGTCCACGAAGGTGAAACCCAATTTCTCGGCCAGCAGCTTCCCTACCGTGGACTTGCCGCAGCCCATCATACCGATGAGCACCACGTTATCCCTCATGCCTGCTCCTCCCAGGCTTTGTAGTTGCCCAGAATGCGCACCTCGGTGGCCAATTGGCTCAGCTCGTGGAGCACCCCGTCCATGCCGGGGGCGGTGAGGTCGCCGGTGAAGTCCAGGAAGAAGAGGTACTCAAAACCCCGTCCGGGGATGGGCCGGGACTCGATCTTCAGCAGGTTGAGCCCCTGGACGGCAAAGATGGTAAGGATCTCGTGGAGGGAGCCGCTCTGGTGGGGCAGGCGGAACACGGCGCTGATCTTGTTGCGGTCGGGCCGCAGTTCAGGCACCGGGGACACCACGGCAAACCGGGTATGGTTCATGGTATTGTGGTTGACCCGTTCAGCCAGGATGTTGAGGCCGTATAGCTGGGCAGCCCGCTTGGAGCAGATAGCGGCTGCGGTCAGATCCCCCTTCTCCACCACCAGCTTGGCAGAACCGGCGGTGTCCAGGGTGGGCACCCGTTTCCAGTCCCGGTGGGCGTCCAGATACTTCTCGCTCTGCATCAGCCCCTGCTCATGGGAATAGACGGTTGTAATCTGGGACAGTTCTACGCCCGGCAGTGCTGCCAGGCAGTGCTCCACCGGCACCTGCCACTCTCCCACGATGTAATAGCGGTACTGGGCCATCAGGTCGTATACCTGCCGGATAGACCCGGTGGAGGAGTTCTCCACCGGCAGCATGGCGTAGTCCACCTCGCCGCTCTCCAGGGCAGCGAATACATCGTTGAACCAAGGCTTGCCCACGCTGTTCACGTCCCCGCCGAAGAAGCCCACAGTGGCCTCCTCACTGTAGCAGCCCGGCTCCCCCTGGTAGGCCACCCGGGGATTGGCCACCGGCTGACGCACTCTGGCCAGGTCGGCCAGATAGGCGGCGTAGCCCGGGTCCTCCGCTCCCTCCTTCACCAGATGGCGCTGCTGGCGGCGGGAGATGGCCATGATGCTCTCATAGAGCGCCGCCAGATCCGCCTTCCGGGCGGGGTCATCGGTCAGGGCCGTCTTGGCGGCAATGACCTGCTTCTCCCGGTTGGCGTCCAGCACAGGGATGCCCTGGCGCTGCTTATATTCCCCCACCTTGCCGGTGACGGCCATCCGCTCCAGAAAGAGTTTGACCAGTTCCCCGTCGATGCGGTCGATCTCCTGCCGATATTGCTCCAGTTCCGTCATATCCATCGCTCCTTATCAGATGCCCAATACAGCGCAGGCCGCCAGGGCAGCCGCCGCCTCGATCACCGGCACCGCCCGGGGGACGATGCAGGGATCATGGCGGCCGTGGATCTCAATTTCCGTCTCCTCCCCGGTCCGCAGGTCCACGCTCTCCTGCGGCAGAGAGATGGAAGGAGTGGGTCGGATGGTGACCTCAAAGGTCACCGGCATCCCGTTGGTGATGCCGCCATTGATGCCCCCGGCGTGGTTGGTCTTGGTGACCACCTTGCCGTCCTCCACGGCAAAGGGGTCGTTGGCCTCGCTGCCCCGCATGAGGGAGAAGGCCACGCCGGCCCCGAACTCAATGCCCTTCACCGCGGGTACGGCAAAGAGATACTGGGAGAAAATTCCCTCCACGTTGCAGCCGAAGTCGGGGGCGCCCAGTCCGGCGGGCAGGCCGGTAACGGCGCACTCGATGGCGCCGCCCACGCTGTCCTGCTCCTCCTTGGCCTCCAGAATGGCCTGGCGCATCTCCTCTCCCTTGCTGTCATTCAGTACCGGGAAGGATTTGGCCGCCACAGCTTTCAGTTCCTCCGGGTCCTCCAGGGCGGCGTCGCAGATGCCGTAGATGGAGCTGATGTGGGCACCCACCTGAACGCCCCGGCCCGCCAGCACCTGCTTGGCTACCGCGCCGGCGGCCACCAGCGGGGCGGTGAGGCGGCCGGAAAAGTGGCCGCCTCCCCGATAGTCCAGACAGCCTCTGCTCTTGATGAATCCGGCGTAATCCCCGTGGCTGGGCCGGGGGGTGTACCGGATGGATTCATAGTCCTTGGAGTGCTGGTCGGAGTTGCGGATCACCATAGCCAGAGGGGCCCCGGTGGTCTTGCCCTCAAACACCCCGGAGAGCACCTCCACCAGGTCGCTCTCCTTCCGGGCAGTTGCGGTGGGGTCCTGGCCCGGCTTGCGCCGGTCCAGTTCCTTCTGCACCTGCTCCAGATCCAGCTCCAGCCCGGCGGGTACCCCCTCCAGCACCACGCCGATGGCAGGGCCGTGGGACTCCCCGAAGATCATATGTCGCATATCAGTTCTCCTCCCAATCTGCGGTAATCCTCCCAGAACCGTGGATAGGACTTCTTGACGCACTCCGCACCAGTGATGGTCACCGGCGCTTCGCACCGGATGGCGGCAATGGCCGCCATCATGGCAATGCGGTGGTCATTGTGGCCGGAGACGGTAACACCCCCCGCCAGCTTCTCCTTCCCATGGATCACCAGGTAGTCCTCATATTCCTCCACCTGGGCGCCCAGGGCGTTGAGCACTTCGGTCACGGTAGCCAGCCGGTCGCTCTCCTTGATCCGCAGCCGCCCGGCGTTGACAATGCGGGTGGTCTCCCCCGCTCGCAGGGCGGCCATGGCGGCCAGAGGGGGCACCAGATCGGGGCACTGGCTTACATCCAGGTCCAGGCTGCCGGTCCCCTGCAGCTGGTCATAGAATCCGGCAATGGCCCGGTCCCCCTGAACGGAGGCCTGATCCAGCCCGCCGATCTCCACCGGGCAGTCCAGGAACTTGGCTCCGTACCAGAAGGCGGCGTTGGACCAGTCGGCCTCAATGGCCAGATTCTGATGCTGGTAATACTGATTCCCCGGCACACGGAAGATGCGCTTGCCGTCGTATTCCGCCTTTACTCCAAACCGTTCCAGGGCGTCCAGGGTCATGTCCACATAGCCCCGGCTCTCCAGGTCGGTGGTGAGCCTGATCTCGCTGTCCCCCTCCAGCAGGGGCAGGGCATACAGCAGGCCGGTGATGAACTGGGAGGACACGTTGCCCGGCAGGGTGTAAATACCGGGGGTCAGCTTGCCCCGTACCGTCAGCACCCCGTCCTTCTGTTCGTAGAAGATGCCCTTCTCCCGGAAGAGGGCGAAGTAGGGCCCCTGGGGCCGCTCCATCAGCCGCCCGTGGCCGGTGAATTTCCCGCCCCCCTTGAGGGCCAGAGCCACCGGAATGAGAAAGCGGAGGGTGGAGCCGCTCTCCCCGCAGTCCATCACCTCGGGGGCGGGCTCCTCATGGCCATCCACCAGGTCGGCGCCCCGGATGATGGTGCCGTCGGCGGAGGCGTCGGCGTCCAGGGTGCGCATACACCGCAGGGTGGCCTGGATGTCCTCGGACAGGTCCACGTTAGACAGCTTGCAGAAGCCGTCGGACAGAGCGGCGGCAATGATGAGCCGATGGGCCTGGCTCTTGGACGGGGGCGGCGTCACCGTCCCTTTCAGGACCGCCGGCGTAATGGTCACATTCATTTCAGTTCCTCCAGCAGTGCGGCTTTGGGCATTTTATGGGGGATGGCCCGGCCCATCTCTTCCAGCAGGATCACGCTGATGTCCGCCCCCGCCCCCTTCTTGTCCAGACCAATGGCGGCGGCATACTCCTCCGCCGTACAAGAGATCTCCACCGGCAGATCCAGAGCGGTGAGAACGGCGGCAATCCTGTCCGCCGTCCCCGCCGGAGTAATCCCCAGCCGCTCCCCCAGTCCGGCGGCCCTCACCATACCGGCGGCCACCGCCTGACCGTGGGTCCACTTCTCATAGTGGCCCGCCTTCTCGTAGGCGTGGCCCAGGGTGTGGCCGAAGTTGAGCAGCATCCGTTTTCCCGTGTCCCGCTCGTCCTCTTCCACAACAATTCGTTTTAAATTACAACAGGTATACAGGACGTGTTCGATTTCCGCCATAATTTCCTTCCGGCTGGGCCGGTGGGCCAGGAAATCAAAGAAGGTCCCGTCCAGGATACAGCCGTACTTGATGACCTCTGCCATACCGTCGGCAAAGGTAGCGTCGGGCAGGGTATCCAGGGTATCCGGGTCCATCAGCACCAGCTTGGGCTGCCAGAAGGCACCGGCCAGATTCTTGCCCGCCTCCAGGTCGATGGCCACCTTGCCTCCCACAGAGGAGTCCACCTGGGAGAGGAGGGTGGTGGGGATCTGGACGAAGTCCACCCCACGCAGGATAGTAGCTGCGGCAAAGCCCGCCAGGTCCCCCACCACGCCGCCGCCCAGAGCCACCACGGCATCGGTACGGGTGAGCCCGGCGGCCATCATGGCCTCCCACAGGCCGGCCAGCTGACCGGCACACTTGGAGGCCTCTCCGGCGGGCACGACATGGACTGTCACGGAAAACCCGGCGGCGGTAATGCTTGCTTCCAGCCGGTGGGCGTAGAGGGGGGCCACGTTGGAGTCAGTGACCACAAAGAGCCTGCCCGCCCGGGGCAGGGCCTTCCGGCAGTGTTCTCCCGCCTGGTCCAGCAGGCCCCGCTGGATCAGAATATCATATTCCCGCCCCGGCAGGGCAACGGTGAGGGTCTTCATGGGCACTTCGTCCTTTCCATAATACCGTAGGAGCAATCTTTCTGGCCACCCCTGCGTCATTTCTTTTTATTTTACCAACTTTTTCTCCACCAGGTCAACCAGCATACCCACCTTGTGCATGAGGGCGTCGAACTTCTGGGGGGTAAGGGACTGCTGGCCGTCGCACTTGGCGTGGGCGGGATCGTTGTGGACCTCGATGATGAGACCGTCGGCGCCCGCCGCCACGGCGGCCAGGGCCAGAGGCTCCACCATCCAGTACATACCGGCAGCGTGGGAGGGGTCCACGATGACGGGCAGATGGCTCATCTGCTTGACGGCGGGGATGGCGGACACGTCCAGGGTGTTGCGGGTGTAGGTCTCAAAGGTACGCACGCCCCGCTCGCACAGGATCACGTTCTCATTGCCCTCGGCCATAATATACTCGGCGGACATGATCCATTCTTCGTAGGTGTTGGACAGGCCCCGCTTGAGCAGGATGGGCTTGCTCATCTTGCCCACTTCCTTAAGCAGCTCAAAGTTCTGCATATTGCGGGCGCCCACCTGGACCACGTCCACCTCCCGCTCAAAGAGGTCGGCCATCCGGGGGTCCATGATCTCGGTGACGATGGGCAGACCGGTCTTGGCCCGGGCCTCCACCAGCAGATCCAGGCCGGGAGCGCCCATGCCCTGGAAGGAGTAAGGGGAGGTGCGGGGCTTGAAGGCGCCGCCCCGCAGCATGGCCGCGCCGGAGCGCTTCACGTCCTCGGCTACGGCGCAGATCTGCTCCTCGCTCTCCACCGAGCAGGGGCCGGCAATGACGGAGAAGTTGCCGCCGCCGATCTTGGCATTGCCCACGGTGACCACCGTGTCCTCGGGGTGGAACTTGCGGTTGGCCTTCTTGTAGGGCTCCTGCACCCGCATGACCCGCTCCACGTTGGGGTTGATGGAAATCTTGTCCATATCCACGGCGGTGGTATCACCCACCAGGCCCAGGATGGTGCAGCCCACGCCGTTGGTAATGCCCACTTCCAGGCCCAGCTGCTTCAGTTTATCTGCCAGATGTTGAATATCCTCCTGCCGGGTACCGGGCTTCATGACGACTACCATATGACACGCTTCCTTTCCAGTGACAAAAATAGGCGCTCATTGATGAAATCAATGAGCGCCCTGTCTGTGTTACAAGGTAATATCAGGCCCCATAAGGCCCACCCATTTACTCCATCCTGCTATTTTCCCATGCCAAAAAAGCCGGTGCCCATAAATCGAGCCCAGCCAAAGGAAAACAGGAAGGATGCAGTTGTGAGGGAACGTCTGGTCATGCCTGTACGCCTCACTTTTCTAGGTTGGAGTCATTATACCCTCTTTTTCCCGTGATTGCAACGGGAATTGTGTACAAATACCGCCGGAGTTTTCTCCACTCTCACTGTGTTTTCCCCCTGTCCGGTCACATGGGCGCGCTTTGCAGCTCGCCGGGGGGCATATGCCGCAGCAGCTGCCGCAGGCAGAGGGCGAAGAGCACCGAGCTGATGGACCAGGTGAGGGGATAGGCCCAATAGACCACCCGGATGTCGGGGATGACCCGCACGGTAAGGGTGATGTAGGTGATACGCAGGGCGCACCACACCGTCAGCATAATGGCCATGGGTACGATGGGCCGCCCCATGCCCCGCAGGATGCCGGCGCAGCAGTGGGAGAAGGACAGCAGGCAGTAGAACAGGGACACCGTACGGGCGTAGGCCACACCAAAGGCCACCACCTCCGGCTCGCTGTTGAAGGCGGCCACCAGCAGCGGGGAGGCCAGGAAGATGATCCCGCCGATGGCCTCTGCCAAAATGGGGCTGCACACCAGGCCGAACTTCATACCCGCCCGCACCCGGTCGAAGCGGTGGGCCCCCAGGTTCTGACTGACGAAGGTGGACAGGGCCAGCGCAAAACAGGTTACCGGCAGGAAGGCAAAGCCTTCGATACGGCTGTAGGCGCCGCAGCCCGCCATGGCGGCGGAGTCAAAGGCGTTGATGTTGGCCTGGACGATGACGTTGGCCAGGGAGACCACCGAGCTCTGTACTCCGGAGGGGATACCCAGGGTGATGATCTGCTTGAAGGTGGGTCCCTCGAAGCGCACCCGCCGCCAGTTCACCCGGTAGCCCGCCTTGGTGAGGGTCAGCTTGCGGAAGGCCAGGAAGGCGGACAGGCACTGGCTGAGGATGGTGGCCAGGGCGGCGCTGCCCACCCCCAGTTTCAGTACCGCCACAAAGAGCAGATCCAGCACCACATTGGTAAGGGAGGCGGCAATGAGGTACTTCATGGGGCTGCGGCTGTCGCCCACCGACTGGAGGATACTGGCCCCCATGTTGTAGAGCACCACAGCGGAGGAACCGAAGAAGTAAATGCGGAAGTAAAGAATGGAGTTGTCAATGACGTCGGCAGGGGTGCCGATCCACTGGAGGATCTGTGGGGTTAAAATGGCCCCCACTACTGTCAGGATCACACCTGCTGTCAGGCCCAGGGCCACGGTGGTGTGGACCGCCCGCTCCATATGGTCGTCGTCCTCCGCCCCGTAGTACCGTGCGATGAGCACGCCCGCACCCAGGGATACACCGTTGATAAAGCCCACCATGAGCAAAATCATGCTGCTGGAGGAGCTGACCGCCGCCAGAGCAGACCGGCCAATGAAGTTGCCCACAATAAGGGAATCCACTGCATTATATAATTGCTGAAACAGGTTACTGAAAAAGATGGGCAGGGCAAAGGCCAGCATCTTTTTGGGGACGCTGCCTTCGGTCAGGCGATTTTGTTCGTTTCGATCCATCGGGTCCATCTCCGCTCTCTCTTGATCTGTCCTTTTATTATTAGCCTGTTAAAGCAAAAAGTCAAGCTGTGCCACCCAGTCACCCTTTTCCGGCGGCGGAATAGGATGGAGCAGTCACTGGGAACGGAGGGCTTACCATGAGACATGAACTGAACCTGTGGGTGGCGGGGGGCGATTTGCGGCAGGCCAAACTGGCGGAGCTGCTGGCCGCCGACGGCCACACAGTACATACCTGGGCCCTGGAGGGCCACGGCCCTCTGACGGGGGTACAGATGGAGACCGACCCGGCGGGGGTGGAACTGGCCGACTGCCTGATCCTGCCTCTGCCGGCGGAGGAGGAGGGCGGCCTGCTCCACGCCCCTCTGTCCGACCAGCCCCGGAAGCTGGAGGAGCTGCTCTCCCCTCTGCGGCCCGGCCAACTGGTGTGCGCCGGGATGGTGGGCCCCAATCTCACCGCCCTGGCCGCCCAAAAAGGACTGGTCCTTCAGGATTACTTCGCCCGGGAGGAACTGGCGGTGGCCAACGCGGTGCCCACCGCAGAGGGTGCCATCCAGATCGCACTGGAGGAACTGCCCATCACCCTCCACGGCGCCAGGGTGCTGGTCATCGGCTTTGGACGGGTAGGCAAGGCCCTGTCCCGGCGTCTGGCAGGCCTGGGGGCCAAGGTGAGCGTGGCTGCCCGCAAGTGGGCCGACCTGGCCTGGGCAGAGAGCTGCGGCTACTGCGGGGAGCAGACCGAGCACCTGGCGGGCTGGCTGTGCGGCTACGACCTGGTGGTCAACACCGTCCCCGCCCCTGTGCTGGGCCTCACAGAGCTTGCCGATCTGAAACCGGGCTGTCTGGTCATCGACCTGGCCTCCAAGCCGGGGGGCGTGGACTTTGATGCGGCCGCCCGGCTGGGGGTCAAAGTGATCTGGGCCCTCTCCCTGCCGGGCAAGGTTGCGCCGGTGACGGCAGGCCAGTGTATTCAGACCACCATCTACAACATATTGCGGGAATTGGGAGTGTGAGCATGGAACAAGCGAAGGTTGGATTCGCCTTTTGCGGGTCTTTTTGTACATTCAGTATGGCTATGACCGCCCTGGAGCAGGTGAAGGCCCGGTTTGGGGACGTGACCCCCATCGTGTCGGAGGCCGCCGCCGCCAACGACACCCGGTTCGGCCCGGCCCATGAGTTTATGCGGGAGATGGAGCGCATCTGTGACAAGCGGGTCATCGACTCTCTGGTAAAAGCGGAGCCCATCGGGCCCAAAAAGCTGTTGGATGTGCTGGTCATCTGCCCCTGCACCGGCAACACTCTGGCAAAGCTGGCAAACGGCGTCACCGACTCCACCGTCACCATGGCGGCCAAAGCCCATCTGCGCAACGGCCGCCCACTGGTGATCTGTCCCGCCACCAATGACGCTCTGGCCGCTTCGGCCAAGAACATCGGGGCGTTGCTGGACAAGAAGCACGTCTATTTCGTCCCCTTCCGGCAGGACGATCCCCAGGGCAAGCCCACCTCGGTGGTGGCCGACTTCTCTCTGGTGCCCGACACCATTGCCGCCGCGCTGGAGGGACGCCAGCTCCAGCCCCTGCTGCTGGGCAGCCCCGCCTGAGATCGCGTCAGACATAAGAAAAAGGACTGCTGTACCACAGCAGTCCTTTTTTCTGTTTTATTCACTCCAGAGGGATGAGGCCCCGGTTGATCTTGAAGGTGAGAATGCGCTGCACGCTCTCATCCAGCCGCTCCTCTGAGATGGAGCCGTCCTCCACCGCCGCCTCCAGGGCCGCAATGGTACTGTCCAGATCGCCGGGACACAGCAGGATATCCACCCCGGCCTGAATGGCCATCACCGCCGCCTGACCGCCGG
Source organism: Flavonifractor sp. An52 (assembly GCF_002159385.1). Lineage (NCBI taxonomy): Bacteria > Bacillati > Bacillota > Clostridia > Eubacteriales > Oscillospiraceae > Flavonifractor > Flavonifractor sp. An52. The sequence goes on along the minus strand of NZ_NFIB01000007.1, from coordinate 903 downwards.
TATAATACTTGGTAAGGGCAGACATCTCCATGGCGTCTGTCATGACCACCCCGTTAAAGCCCATCTCCTCCCGGAGCAGACCGGTGACGATCTCATAGGACAGAGGGGCGGGCTGATCGTCCAGGTCGGGAACAATGAGATGGCCCATCATCACCGCGTCCGCCCCCGCCTCGATGCCCGCCTGGAAGGGGATCAGCTCCCCCTGCCGCAGCTGGTCCAGGGTGCGATACAGATAGGTGGCCCCGTCGTGGGAGTCGGTGGAGGTACCGCCGTGGCCGGGGAAGTGCTTGAGCACCGCCCCCACGCCGCCGTCGTGGAAGCCCTTCACCGCCGCCGCCACCAGCTCCGCCGCGGTATTGAAGTCGGTAGAATAGGCCCGGTCGCCGATAACGGTGTTCTCCGGATTGGTCCACACGTCGGCCACCGGGGCCAGGTCGGTGTTGAAGCCGCAGCTGGCCAGATCGGAGCCGATGGTGTAGGCATTGTCGTAGGCGGTCTCGGGGCCCTGGTCCTCATAGTCCAGCATGGGGCCCACCCAGGTGGTACCCACGGTGCTCATGAGGCGGGTGACCCGTCCCCCCTCCTCGTCGCAGGTAAAGATGAGGGGGATCTTGGAATAGCTCTGGCTGTTGTCCAGCATCTGCTTGAGCTGGCTCTGGCTGAGCATATTGGGCTTGCGGTACAGAATACCGCAGATAGGGTAGCGCTCCAGCCCCGCTTTGGTGGCCGCACCCGCCTGGGTGGCAGTGCTTACGCCGGTAAGATCCTCGGGAGATACGATGATAAGCTGGCAGATCTTTTCATACCGGCTCATCTCAGCCGTCATCTCCGCCGCCAGAGCCGCCGTCCGCTCCTCCACCGTGGGGGTGGGCGTGGGAGTAGGCTCCGGCGTGGGGGTAGGGG